>JBJOPY010000001.1:0-2614 GCA_046050405.1 Bacteroidota bacterium
ATCCCCTGCGGGACTGCTGGCCCCCTGCGCCCTTCCGAAACTGAAATTGCGGGGGAACCGGTCTGCGATCCCTGACCAGAAACGGCCTCAGTTGGATGCCATCCTCGATTTCAAACATCCATGAAATTATTTAGGACGGGAGTGAGGATTTGTATTATATTTGTGTGGTTTCATTTATTCTTCGCATCACTCAGAAAATGATTTAAGATTTAAAATCTATGAAGCTTAAAATTCATCTATTGGTTTGCTGCGTCGCCTTGGCAACCATCGTTGCCTGTGAAGGGGTGGAGACGCCGTCACCTGCTGTCACCCTCCAGCCCCGGCCTGGCGTTGGCTTCGCCGGCATGTACCAGCGCAACAGGGCCGAAATCCGCGGCAACCTGGACATCCTCGCGAGGGCTCTTGCTCAGAACGCACAGGATGCGTCCTTCGCAGGGATCGTGAAGCAGGAGGCACAGCTTCGCGCCATCGACAGTGATTACAATGTTTCCCTTTCCGTTCTGAAACGCCGCTGCCAGTCCACGGGCATCCACCTGCCATCGCTGATGCAGGCTTCGCTCGTGAATTGCAGGGGCACAAAGGCGGAATTGAGCAAATTGTCCATGATTACGGATGGATTCAAGCTCGATGGGACTGCCTTCGAACCCGTCATCTTTGTTCCGTATTATGACCGGAAGGAGTTCCCGGGAGCGGTCAAGTGGGATGGCGTCCAGCCCCTGTACGTCGGATCCATCGGAAGCTGGAAAGACCAGCGCTGCACCGTGTATGATTCCGATGGCCGCTCCCACACATTCACCGAGGAAGAAATGCGGTCGCGCCCGACGTGGTTCATCTCCCTGCGGAGCATCGCGGGGGAATACGGGCGGTCCCCCTCCCCGCTCCGGTTTTGGGCCAGGTGCGGCTGCCAGGTAGACCCGGAGCGACTTTGCGAGCGGTGTACGGTGGGATTCCCTACCGCGATCGCAAGCTGCGGGCGCACCGGCCTTTTCAATGAAAACTGCTCTGGGTCTTGCCCGGATGAGTGCGGACATGGAATCTCCACCCAGTGATGAAACGCCATCCCACCTTCCCTGCACATGCAGGAACGCCGCTCGGAATCCTGGCAGGCCTGCTGTTTGCACTGGCGCTTCATGGCCAGTCCATCACGGGATCGAATGATTCCCTGGTGCTTCGCTTTCCTCCGAAGCCACTGGATGCGGATTCCATCGGCCCCGACATTGTTTTCGGGGAGGACTACCTGCTCGTCTCGAAGAATGACTATACCATCGACTATTTCCAGCAGGACGGCGACACCTACCGGTACCAGTGCAACATCAACTTCACGGATGAATCATCAAAGGGGAAGTTATGGTTGCGGTTTCCGGAATCTTTTGGCAAGATCGAGGGATTGTTTTGCGCCGGGTTTTCCAACCAGTTGGCTGCCTACCGGCTGACGGACAAGGCCACCGAGGTGCAGGCGGCGAGAATCGTCCCTTTCCGGGGGGAGCTGGTTTCATCCGCGGATCATGGAAACTTGTACGCCCGGCGGGTGGACAATGGCCATTACCGCCTCTATCTCCCTGTGGGGACATCCATTGACAGCAAGGAAGTCCTCCTGGGCCCGCGGGACCAGGAGAAGTTCGACGCATGCGGCAGGGCGGAGATCCATGACCTGTGGATCAGGGACGGGCACTGGAAGGTCCATCGCCTGGCTTCATTCGGCTCCTACCGGCACGATCTGGGTGCCAAGGAAGCGCTGTTCTTGTTTCGGTTCGGGTATCTCACCCTGGCAGACAGTTGCGTGTACCTGTCCTCCCGCTCCTCGGAATGGATCTGGAAGTATTCACTGGATGGACTGCTCCTGGATTCCCTGCAGGCGAGAGGGAGGGCCATGCCGGAACGGTTCGTGGAACCCATGAAGAAGGTCGCCCGATCCGAGATCTGGGTTTCCTATCGGAAATCCTGCCATTTCGGGACACTGTTCGTCCTGCCGGATGGCAGGCTGGTGCGCCAATACTACTTGGCGGAGGAGCCCGATGGAAGCAGGCAGACCTGGCTTCAGATCGTGGATCCGGAGTTCGGGTCAGTTTCGGAGGTACCGCTGCCGAAGGGCACGAAATTCACGGCCGTATGGGAGGGCAGGCGCGTGCAGACGGCAGCCTGGGATTATTCCCGAGGATACCTGAAACTGAGCTTCTGGGAGGTCGCATATTAGGGTGGCCCCGATCCGGGCACCGGGCGGGCAGCCCTGCATCTTTTGCTCACGCGCATCCTTTGGATTCGAGTTCCATTTTTTGCATCTTTGAAAGCGTAGATGTTCGCCCGCATTCCCATGCCCGTCATTGATGAAACAGGAGACAGGCTCCGCCGTTTTTATCGAATCCGCACCTGGGACAAGCTCAGCTCGGCAGAGCGGAAGAAGAAGTGGGCGGGGCTCCGGTCGCCCCAGCGAATGACGATCGCCACCCTGGCGGGCTTCGGGCATGAGGGCAGGGGGATCAACCTGGACAACGACGCCCACATTGCAAAGCTGTGCGCCGGGTACGCCCGGTGGCGGCCTGACCTGTACAGCGTGTTCTGGAGCGACACTGGCTCCGGGAAACGCTGGCTGTGCAATGTCTTCGTGGGGGATGCG
>JBJOPY010000002.1:0-5494 GCA_046050405.1 Bacteroidota bacterium
AGCTCCTCCAGGGCAGCCTGTCCCGGCGGTGCTGCAATCCCCTGCCTGCGGAGAATGCTGTCGAGTTCGGCGGACAGTTTGCCGATTTCTCCCTGCGCCGAGGAAAGCCGGGCAGCGATCGCCTCCTGCTCCTTCCGCAGGTGGTCCATCTCCTGGTACCAGAGCTGCACCTCCCAGATCCTCCCCAAATCCGGCATCATGGCGCGATTCCGGGCGATGGCTGCCTCTCGCTCCGCCTGGGTCTCCTCGGTGTGCTGCATCTTTTTCGCGACCTCCCCGAGGACTTCCTCTCCCTTGAGGAGGCGCTCCCCGATGGCGGCGAGCTGCGCTGCATCCTTGCGGAGGGCGAGGAGGTGCCCGCAATCCCGCAACTGTGTCTCATACTCCCCGCGCGCCTCCCAGGCCTGCCGCGCAGCACGTGCCTCCTCCGTCGCCAAGGCGAGCTGCACGGTCAAGGTGGCGAGGTCCTGGGCGGCCTGGTCCCTGGCCCTGCGGGCTGCCTGCACCTCCCCTTCCAGCCTGGCCTCCTGCTGCACCGGGTCCTTGAAGTCGAGCAAGAGCTTCTGGTATCGCTGTGCCCTGGCCCCGCGAACCTCGTACTCTGCCTTCTGGGACTCCAGGCGCTGCAAATGCTGCTTCGCGGCGGCGACCCGCTCGGCCCGCTCTTTCAGCTGCCGCATGGCTGCGACCGCCACCTCCATCCGCCGGAGTTCTTCCTTCTCCGCTGCCATGGCCGCCTGCAAGGCCTGCCCCCGATTCTCCTTCTCTGCGATTTCCTCGGGAGTGGCGCCCTCCAAGACCCGCAATTGCTCCTCCAGCCGCACCAGCTTCTCCTTTGTCTCTGCGATCAAGGCATTTGTCGGGCGGTCCAATTCGAAGCGGTCGAGCGAGAACAGCTCGCGGAGCATCTGGGTGCGTGCAGTGGGATCCATGTGCAGGAACTCCTGGAACTTGCCCTGCGGGACGATGACAGTCTTGGTGAAGTTCTCATAGGAGAGCTTCAGTACGCTCTCCGCGTTCGTGCTTTCCAGCGGGATCCACACCCCGTTTTCCCAGCGTGCAGCAGACCGGACAGGGGTTTTTACATCGCTGAATTGCTTGGAATTGCGCCTCAGCTGCACCCTGAAGCGGTAGCGGTTCTCCCCTTCCGCGTCGGCTGTCCTGAACTCGAACTCGATGAGCATCTCCTGCGACTGCAGGTTCATCATGTTGTAATTGCGACCCGATGAACCCAGGCGTTCCGTGTTGCCATAGAGCACGTAGGTGATCGCCTCCAGGATGGCTGACTTCCCGCTGCCGACAGGGCCGAAGATCCCGAACAGGTGGGCCTCCACCAGCCGGTCAAAGTCGATCTCCACGAGGCCCCGGTAGCTGTAAAGGCCTTTGATCCTCAATTTCGACGGAATCACTCGGCCACCTCCCTTCCTGCCACCTCCCGGAAGAGGGCGATCATTTCCTCGCTGGCCTCCACTCCCTTCACATGCACGAAGTAATCCCTGAAGAGGTCTTCCCGCGCCTTGCTTCGGTCGATCGCCCTCGGGTTCGCCTCGTTTTTGCGTTCCTGGTTCCTGAACACAGGGATCGGCCCCACCACGCGCTGGTGCGCGGCCATGATCTGCCTGCGCTCCTCGGCACTGATGTAGTGCTCCGTCTCGATGGAGATCTCGGCGAAGCATTCCGGATTCTCGCGCAGCCAGCCGAGTGCAGCCTCGGTGCTCGGGAAGAGCCGCCGGTACAGCTTGCGCCCTGCGGAGAGCCTGACAGGGCGGTAACGGAGCGCCTGCCCGGGTTCCCCCTCGATGATGACGACATTCCTCGTCCCGGCATCCGCATTCTCGCCACGTTTCGGAAATGAAAACGGCAGTGTACTGGACGAATAGACTGCGGGGCATGGGCCTCCGGTCATTGTCAGGAAGCTGTGAATATGTCCCAGTGCAGCGTATTGGATTCCCTGGGGAAGGTTCTGCGTGAAGACCATCGAGGCCGGGCCAATCGATTTTTCTTCCTCGGCATGCTCATCCGGGGCGGCCTCTCCCTGGGAGACCATGAATAGGTGGCCGAGGAGGATGTTCACGCCCTGTCCGTCACAATACTGCCCGGCCAATTCCGCCCACCTGCCCTGCAGCAATTCCCGGATCGTGGCCTCCAGGTTTTCACTCCCCAGGTCCATGCGCAGCCGGCTTTCACTCGGATAGGGTGCCAGAATGATCCTGAGTGGTGACGGGCTGCTGGGGATCCTGACCTCGATGAAACCCGGGGCACTCCGTGTCACCTCCATGCCGCCGGGGAGCTGGAACGGCCGTACATGGGTCTGTGGATATCCTGCAAAAATGATCCCGCATTCGGATGCCAGGGGATCGGGCGCCTCGATGCGATCCGGGGAATCGTGGTTGCCGGCGATGGCGATGACCGGGCGCCTGCCATCCCTTGCCAGGCGCTTGAGGGTACGGTAGAGCAGTTGCACGGCTTCCGTGGGCGGATTGAAGGTGTCGTACAGGTCACCCGCCACCAGCACCGCATCCACGGCCTCAGCCTCCGCGATCTGGCAGATTTCTTCCATGACGGCAGTATGCTCATCCATTCGATCGAAGCGTTCCAGACGCTTGCCCAGGTGCCAATCTCCGGTATGCATGATTTTCATGCGGTGAATTTGGGAAAAGTCCCCCAGGATTGCCAGAAAAGTTTTCCAGCCCCCGTGCAGGGACGCTTGCACAACCCCTGTCCACTGCTTTCCAGTGCCCTGCCCTTCGGTTTCCAATGATTCCCGGCTTCCAAGGGAACCCCTCTCGATCGTCTTTTCGCTGCAATTGGATCGCTCCCGTCATGGGCTGGGAATGAACCATCTGCCATAGCCCGCCTCTGGGTTCGTTGCTCGATCGGCTGTCCCGTCTGGGGAGCTTTGCAAAAGCCCGGATGCGCGCTTCAGGTTGTAGCAAAGGGCTCTATGGATGTCTCGGCAGTGGGTACTGGCCAAGTGTACAATCCCCCTCCATGACTTCACACTCCCTGTAAATCTGCCAAGTCCCCGCCTCCCGTCTTCACCCCAAACGGAAAGCATCGAATCCCGGAGGCCACCCGCTGTCCGCCGATGGGCACCCGTCCGGCTCCCCTCCAGCACTCCCTCGCACTCCCTCCTCCGCTCTCACGCTGGTTCCACCCCCGCTCTGAAAATAGATTTTGACAATCACCGAAAATTCCCTACATTTGCAGCGAATTTTAAATATTTAAATTTTTATCATTTTAATTATGAAAAAGAACATTTCGCTCATTTTCACGCTTGCCCTGCTGTTGGCGGTCTCCTTTGGCTGTAAGGTTGGGGACGAGGATCCAGCTTCCCTGGCCTCCCGCGATGGACGACTCGTTGCGACCTGGAACCTTACTGCAGCAGAGGCTTCGCAGGTTCGCCAAAATCCAAACGATACTACAATTACCACAGAATCATATGATGGTACAACCTGGTGGACAACGATGGTAAGGGGACAAAATACAGAAAAGGATACGATCGGCTATGCCCTGCAACTCATGATCGAAAAAGGTGGTACTGCCACAATTGCTAAGACCACGACCACTAAGACAGGTAAAGTTGAAAAATACACAGATATTCCCGGATGGTCATGGATGGATGCAGACAAGAACAAATCCAAGATCATAATCGACTCCGATGGTAATGCAACTGTTTGGGAGATATATGGCATATGGGAGGTATTGCGGCTAAGCAATAAGGAACTGATTCTGTACAAGCACTCCAAGACAATGGAGACAGATCCCGATGGGAAGACATCTACCGAAGAAACTACATATAAGTTTACCTTCGAAGCAGAATAAGTCCAAAGACTTGTCGTGTATCGAAGAAGGGTTTCTTTCACCGGGGATGACGAATTATCATCGTAATCCCACAAAATGCCCGGCAAGATGCCGGGCATTTTGTTTGAGTCGATTGGCCTGTCTGACCGGATCCTCCCCCGTCTTCACCCCAAACCGGAAGGCATCGCGAATCCCGGAGGCCACCCGCTGTCCGCCGATGGGCACCCATCCAGCACTCCCTCGCACTCCCTCCTCCGCTCTCACACTGGTTCCACTCCCGCCCTAAAAAATAGATTTTGCCCACCGCCGAAAATTCCCGACCTTCGCACCGAATCTTAAACATGGTTAAAAAAATTTAAATCACATGAAACAACACATTTCACTCATTTTCACCCTTGCCCTGCTAATGGCGGTCTCCTTCGGCTGTAAAGTCGGGGACGAGGACCCCGTTTCCCTGGCCTCCCGCGATGGACGCCTTGCTGCGACCTGGAACCTGACGGCAGCGGAGGTTTCGGACGTTCTAACTTATGACAGAGGAACTGAGATAACGTCAGAATCCTATGACGGGACAACTTGGACGAAGACAAAGATGGGTCCGGATACTACAACTGATTCGTATAGCTATGAAGCCCGGCTCGTTCTCGAAAAAGGGGGAGCAGCTACAGTGACAGTGACCTCTAATGAATCAAAACAAACTATCATCAACACGGACAGCACCCGTTGGTCATGGGTAGATACGGACAAGAAAAAATCCATGCTGATGATTTACAGTGACCGTTTTGAAGGCCCCAATGGGGTTCCAGATGTATGGGAGGTTTTACGGCTGAGCAAAAAGGAACTCATCCTTTACCAATATATAAAGTTGACAGTGGAAGTGCCCAGCGTTTCAAGTACAGCAGCTAGCCTTGAATATACCCGGAAGTTTACATTCGAAGCAGAATAAGTCGAAAGACTTATCATGGATGGAATAGAATTTCCTTCCACCGAGGTTGGCGATTTGTCATCGTGATTCCGCAAAATGCCCGGCACCTTGCTGGGCATTTTGTTTATTCACTTGACCGATCCAGTCCCCAAGCCAATTCCTTTGCGTTTCGTCACACTCATTTCAGAACTGATCCAATGAACAGACGGCCTGGCATCGATCGTGGTGTCCATGAAAGATACATAGAGGCGATAGCTGGTGAATCAATTTGCCGACCTCCCCAAGCGTAGGATGGGAACGAGGTATGATCCCCGCTGAGGCGCGGCCTTATAGGCCATTCCGATCCGAAGGTCAAGGAAATAATTTCAAAAAATACCTCTAGATCTGGACGGATTTGCTAGATTTGCCGCGATGATGGTGACTGACTCGAAAAGAATGGAAAACTTTGCGGGTGGCACAAGTTGAACGATTTGTCTGCACCATGGATTTATATTTTCTGGAAATTGCATCACGCTGAAAATTCATAGGAAAAATGAAATCAATGCCTCGCCTCCACCCCTATTGCCTGGCCATTCTCTTGGTGGCATGCCTGATGCAGGGGAGCCTGTCTGCACAGGGTCCCTCGGCTCCCGGGGGGGATGAATATGCCTGGAAGATCATCCCTGTCATTGGCGGCGCATCTTCCTCCTATATCGAAGAGAACAATAACACCCTGATGCAACCCTCCTCACCTAATGATGACTTCCCAGCGGGACAGGAAATTGATAT
>JBJOPY010000003.1:0-8210 GCA_046050405.1 Bacteroidota bacterium
CCCCGAAAGCCCGTCCACCCCCGCCACAATTTTCCCGCTGCCCCCGTCTCCAAAAAATCCCGCGCTTTTTGTACCTTCGCCCCCGAATCGAATGCCGGACTCCAGATGACCAAAATCACCGTAAGCGCCTTCCTGTTTCTCCTCCTCACCCTGCACTGCCACCCCCTCCGGTCCCAGCCCAAGGACAATGCAGCGATCCGGAAAATGGTGGAGGCCTACCAGCAGGATGCACGCGGCCCCTACAAGGACATCCGCTGGTACTGTGCGGACGGCACGTACGCGGAGCCGAGGGTAGGCTGCGCCAGTGAAGACAAAAACAACCTGCAGCGTGCCCGCTACAAGGACGAGGTGGAGGCCCTGGCCAAGTCCAACCACATCTACCTCGGACAAATCCTCGCCAAGACAGGCAAGGGCGACTTCTGGGATGCAGACCACCGCCAGTCACGCCTGAAACAATACCAGCTCGAGCGTTTTCTGATGAATGCCGACGATGGCTGGGTCAACCGCCGGGGCCAGTATTACCGGGGAGCCACCCAGGCCGAGGACGAGGAGGCCTGGGGCATCGGCTTCTTCGAATGGCTGCTGGCCAAGGACGAGGCAGTCTTGCAGAACTTCTTCCTGATACGGCAGGCGGCCAAGGACATCCCGCACCAGGGCGACGACAGCAAAACCCAGAACGTCCGTGCCGTCTCCCGTGTCCTGGGCGACGCCTACCCGGCCTTCATGGACATCCGCATCAAGATCCACAACCAGCCCGAGGCGACCGACATTGCATTGGTGAAGGCCTTCCAGGCCCAGCACAAGGACAAGCTCAGCACCTCCCAGAATGCACAGTTTGCCACCCTCATCCGGGACATGGAATCCGTCTTCGCGCCCGTGCAGCTGGGCTCCCTCCACCGGTACCTGACGAGGCTGCCGTCCGACTCCCCCAGGCGGAAGGCCATCGGCGACTTCATCGCCGCCCAGGCCTCCACCCCGCCGGGTGCCGACCGGGCGATGGCCTTCGCCGTGATGATGTGGCGGATCCGCCTCGACCTGCTGCAGGAGCCGAAGCCCAGGGCCCGCCTGGCCCTGCTGGACATCTCGAACCAGCTGGAAGGCATCCTCTTCCGCGAAGCCAGTGCCTGGGAGACGAACACCGTCCAGGAGGAACTGCAGAAGATCTACGCCCTGGGCTGGGCCGCCGCAGGCGCCGGATTCCTGGAGAAGTGGGAATGGGAAGGCACCGAATACCTGATACGCACCCCCGAGAAGGCGGCACTTTCCCTCGGGGAGCTGAACCGCATCTCAGAGGTCGCCCGCAGCCATGTGGAATGGGGCACCGGCATGGGCCGGGGCGTGTACAACGAGGTGGTCAACCTCTTCGGGGGCTTCGAACCGCTCGCATTCGGATTCCTGGATGACCGCATCCGGTCCTCCATCCTGCTCCACCTGGGGTGGAGCGTGGGCAGGCTGGGCGATTTCCTCGCCGCCCAGGCGGAGTTCTCGAACCAGGTGATGGACATCCCCGGGCAGAGCCGCATCCGGGGGGTGAACCCCGGATTTGCGAAGGGGGAACTGGTGGTGGCCATGGGGAACGAGAACGAGGTGGTGGTGACCAGTGACAAGATCTACGCCTTCAACCGGCCTCCCTCCGACCTGAAACCACTGGCCGGGATCATGACCGTGACCGAAGGCAACATCGTCTCCCACGTGCAATTGCTGGCACGCAACCTCGGGATCCCGAACGCTGTCCTCAGCCTCCAAAACCTGGAAGCCCTCCAGAAATACGCGGGACAGACCGTCTTTTTCGCCGTATCGAACCAGGGCACGGTGATCATGAAGCCCGCCAGCCAGATGACCGGCCAGGAGCGGAAGCTCTTCGAGGTCAAGCAGCGGAGGGAGGAGAAGATCAGCGTCCCGGTGGAGAAGATCAACCTCCTGCAAACGAAGGTCGTCAACCTGAAGGAGCTTCGTTCCAGCGACTCGGGGAAGCTCTGCGGCCCCAAGGCGGCCAATCTGGGCCAGCTGAAACACACCTTCCCCGACCATGTCGTGGATGGCTTCGTGATCCCCTTCGGCATCTTCCGGGCCCACCTGGACCAGAAAATCCCAGGCCAGGCGGAGAGCTACTGGGAGTATGTGAACAGAATCTTCGCGACTGCGGCGCAGATGCGCGGCACCGGGAAGACCGATGCAGAAGTGGAGGCCTACACCCTGGGGGAGCTGGAGAAGCTCCGGAAGCTCATCCAGCAGATGCCGCTCCTGCCGGAATTCGTCCAGGACCTGAAGGACTGCTTCCAGGAGGTGCTGCACGCGGAAATGGGAAAGATCCCTGTCTTCCTCCGGAGCGACACGAACATGGAGGACCTGAAGGATTTCACCGGGGCGGGACTGAACCTGACCCTGTTCAACGTCGTCCCGGCGGAGAAGATCCTCCAGGGACTGAAGGAAGTCTGGGCCTCCCCCTATACCGAGCGCAGCTACAAATGGCGCCAGAAATACCTGAATGACCCCCAGAACGTGTTTCCGTCCATCCTCGTGATCCCCAGCGTGGAGGTGGAATACTCCGGGGTCATGGTCACGAAGGGCATCCGGACAGACCGCCCCGAGGACATCACCATTGCCTTCAGCCGCGGTGCGGGCGGTGCAGTGGACGGGCAGGCGGCCGAGTCGTTCCTCCTGCATGCCAATGGCGGGAATACACTGCTGTCCCCCGCCCGGGAACCCTACTACAACAGCCTCCCTGCCACCGGAGGCACGGCCAGGAAGGCCACGACCTTCGAGAAACCCATCCTCAAGACCGCCAATCTCCAGGCGCTTCGCGAAATGGCCGCCGAAATCCGATCGAAAATGGTCAACTCCGAAGGTCTAGGGAGCGGGGGGCCCTGGGATGTGGAGCTGGGATTCACGGGGGACAAGATCTGGCTGTTCCAGGTGAGGCCCTTCGTGGAGAACAAGGGCGCCCTGGCCTCCGACTATCTCAGAAGCATCACCCCCCCGATGCCCGTCTCCAAAATCATTCCCCTCAGTACAAGATTGTGAGATGAAACAGGTTGCACGCACGCTGCTGCTGACATTCGCCCTCCTGATCCTGGGCATGTCCCAAAACACGGAGGCCTATCCCATCGATGGCTACCCCTATTCGGGCATCCGGCGGCTGGCCAGGCTGCAAGAGATCCTGGACGGCCGCCTGCCGAAGGAGAAAATGCCCCTCCCGGGACAGCGGAAGTCCATCAACGACATCCAGCTCCATCTGACAGGCCCCCGGGGAGACAGTCTCGCGACCCTGCCGCCCGTGGACTCCAGCCTCCAGCGGGCCATCAACCGGCTGTTCGGAAGCCTCTCCCCCGCCTACTCGATCGCGGTGCTGGACATCTCGCCCGGCCGCCCCATCCGCTACGCGCAGCGGAAGGAACTGGCGGGGTACCAGCCCGGCTCCGTCGGGAAGCTGGCGGTCATCGCCGGCCTGTTCTGTGAGCTGAAGGAGATCTTCCCGGACTCGTTCGCGAAACGGCTGGCCCTGGTGAGGAACAAGGTGGTGCGCGCCGGACAGTGGGCCATGTCCGATGAACACACCGTCCCGATCTACGATCCCGCGACGAAGAAGTTCGTGAAGCGGACGGTCATCCCCAGCGACACCTTTTCGATCCTGGAATGGGCCGACCACATGATCTCCGTCAGCAACAACGGCGCAGCGGCGGTGGTATGGCGGGAGGCGATGCTGATGCGCGTCTTCGGGAAGGATTACCCGGCCCTGACAGAGGCCCAGGCCAATGCCTATTTTGCCCGGACCCCCAAGCAGGAATTGACGGAAATCGCGGTCAGCGTGGTGAACGACCCCTTGCAGGACATCGAGATCACCCGTGAGGAATGGCGGCTCGGGACCTTGTTCACACGAGGGGCGGGGAACATCGTTCCCGGCAAGGGAGGCAGCTCCGGATGCCCGTACGGCCTGATGAAGTACCTCGTGGCGCTGGAGCGGGGCCGGATCGCGGATCCGGAATCCAGCCTGGAGATCAAGCGCCTCATGTACAGCACCGACCGCCGCATCCGCTATGCATCCTCCAGGGAACTGGCCGATGCCGCCGTGTACTTCAAGTCCGGTAGCCTGTACAAATGCAAGCCCGAGGCCGGCTATGCCTGCGGGAAGTACAAGGGCAATGTGGAGAATTACATGAACTCCGTGGCCATTGTGGAGCATGGGGACAGCCTGGTGTACATGGTGGCACTGATGTCGAATGTCCTTCGGAAGAACTCCGGCACGGATCACATGCTCCTCGCGGGCAGGATCGAGCAGGTGATCCGGGGGTTGAACTGAGTGCCCGGACCCCGGAGGGCCCAGATCCCTCCGGCGCGCCAAGGCTGCGAACCCCCCCGGGCAAGTCCACGGTCCAGAGTCCTCAACGCGGTTCTCCGTTGCCAGTCAGGGTTCAACCATTCGGGCGGCATGGATGGGGTTCGGGGGTGAGGACGCACCCAAGGGGGGGAAGGCATCGGCCAGTCGCTGAAATGCTCCCCGGAGGGCCAGGGCAGGCAAATCCCAAAATCCGCACCGCCCCTGAGTCAGGCCTTCACCGCCAGTGCCGCTTCGGGCTCCATGCCCCTCCCCTGCTCCTGGGGGCCGCCGAACCTGGTGAGCAGCGACTGGAATTTGTCATCGTGCGTCTCCACGATGAGGTTCAGCACCGCCATCCTGACCTGCAAATCCTTGCCCTCCAGCAAGGTCTGGTAACAGGCAAATTCATCCGGGATCCGCACATCGAGGTTGTGGATCGTCTCCTCGGTGAGCCCATCCAGAAGTGCCGTTTCCAGGACGGGGATCAGCACCTTCTTCAGGCTGCCATCCAGCAGGTTCTCCAGGAACTCCACGGAATTGACGCGGAGGTCAGGCTTGTTGCTTTGCAGGCCCTCATAGATCGGCAGGATGTCCTCCGTGGGATACTTGAGTCCCAGGAGCCGGAAGATGCGCTCCAGGTGGCCATCCATCCGGCTTTCCAGCAGCCCGAGCAATTCCTCCCGCGCCTTGTCCTCGGCCGTTTCCGCCAAGGTGAGGATCTGCGTCAGGGTCTCCGCGCGCAGCTTCTTCTGTGCGTAGAGCACCGTCAGCGTACTCTGGTAGAGGCGGGCCTCCTCCAGGATGCGCTGCATGATGGCCTTCTTCTGGAAGCGGAGGTGCGGGAAGTTCACCTTCATCGCATTCAGCGAGCGGAGCGCCTCCATGTGGATCGTAAGGTCCTCATGGTCCAGCATGTCCAGGATGCAATCCACGGATGCCTGTGAATCGATCCGCTCCAGGACGGAGGGCAGCAGGCGTACGACATCGTTCCGGATGCCGGAACCCCGGACCAAGGCTGAGATGGGCTCCACGATGCCATGCCCGTAATGCAGCAAGGCCTCCCGGGCATGGGAATAGTACCGGGGGTCGGTCAGCATCTCCAGCAGCGACCCCACGAAGGAGAGCTGGAGGGTATTGCCGGCGGCGGCAATCGCCGTCTGCACGATGACAGGATCCGGGTCATTCAGTGCGCTCTCGATCACGAAAAACATCCTTGTGCAGTTCGCATGGCCGATGGCCTTGAGCAGGTCGCAACGCATGACATTGAACTTCACGGGGTCGCTCTCGTGGACGATTTCCTCCAGCCGCTGGTGGAGCCGCTCCTCCAGGGCAAACCGTTGCCTCAGCCCCGGGTTGTCCCGCGTTTCCTTGGCAAGCCCCACCAATGCCGCACCGCTCACCCGATAGTCCTGGTCCCGCAGGTAGCGCTCCATCCGCTGGAAGCGGTCATCGCGGCTATGCTCCAGGAGATATTCAAAGGCACTGATTTTCACATACTCGTCCTCGTCCTGCACCAGCGGCTCCACCTCCTCGATCACGGGCTCATTCTTGTAGTAGTACAGGGAGCGCAGGGCCTCGGCACGGATCTGGGCCGAGGGATGGTGGAGGAGGCTGCGGATGTGTCCGAAGAATCGCTTGTCCTGCAGGTCGCGAACCTTCCGGAGCACGAAGATGATCTGGCTCTCATCCCCCGCTTCGAGGACGCGCATCAGGCCGCCCAATACGGACTCGTGACCGGGATCGGGGGTCACAGGCTTGGAGGGGGCGTCCTCCCCCATCCGCATCTTGAACGACCGGATGTACTCCCGCCGGATCAGGACGGCAAAGTACATCCACACCCCGATCAAGACGATGATCATCAGGCAGATGGCACGGGTGTCCAGGTCCAATCCGCTGACGATGAAAATCAGGATCAGGCCCGCGATGCCGGAGGCGAGGCAATCGATGAAAACGTCGATGAACGACTTCGTGCGGTCCTTGATCTCGGTGGGGATCGGAAGGGCCAGCAGCTCCGTCGCCGACTTGTTGATGGATTGCTTCAGGCTTCCATCCGCGATGCGGACCAGGATGGCGGCCCACAGGGCAGGAAACATCAGGAGCAGCAGCGTGCCCACCAGGATCCCCCCGGGAAGCATGAAGAGGGAGGTCCCGACCCCGAAGACGCCCACGACCCGGTGGGTGACGAAGAGCTGCACCAGCAGGGAGATGATGCTCAGGGTGGACAGCCAGAAACCGAAGAAGCGGGTCAGGTTCTCGGATGCCTCCTCCGGGTCGATCTGCTGGGATGGGTCATGGGACTGGGTGAAATGCTCATAGGCCACTGCCGTGTACTGGTACTCCACCAGCTTGGCCACGATGACGCTGACCCCCACGATCACGGCCAGGTAGGTGAGGTGCCGCGAGTGCAGGATGAGCAGGAGCGGATGCTCCTGGCTGCCACCCATCCGCTTCTTCTGCTGGATGTGCTGCTGGTTCGGTGCGACGGATTCCGCCCAGATGTGCCGCGTGATCGGGATGCAGAGGGACAGGAAGAAGGCAGAGACGAAGAGCAGGGACTCGCTTTTCATGAAGGTGGCCAGCGCGGAGGCCAGGTATCCGCCGAAGATCCCGCCGGCGATGGCACCGGCCCCGATGAACCCGAAGAGCCGCTTGGCCTCGCGGGCGTTGAAGACGATATTGGCCAGGATCCAGAACTGGGAGGTGCATAGCAATGCAAAAATCGTCATCCAGATGTAGAAGACATACACGGCCCAGCTCGTCCAGACATCCAGGATGAGCAGCGTGCCCAGCACGGTCAGGGTTCCGACCGAGCTGTACAGCGTGGCGACGATGATCTTGTTGAACGCCACCCGGGCGAGCACCCTGGCGTACAGCGTGGCGACGATGGCGGCGGGGATGGCGGCGATCACGAATGCCAGCGGCAGGCTTTCCTTGCCATAGGTCGTCACGAAGAGGGCCTGCACGGTGGACTTCACCATCAGCAGTGTCGTGATGATGAGGAAGATGTTCAGCTGCATCAAGAGCGCACGCTTCATCTCCCCTTCCCTCAGGTCGAAGGACTTCCGCAAGAAATACCGCACCGCCTCTTGGTAGATCGTCATGGCACTGTCAGGGGGCTGGTGGGGCCGGTGGGGAGGATGGGATGCGCGGGAGGGTTCATCATGTGCCGGGAATCTTGAGGACGATTTCGACGACGTTCACCAGGTCCCTCAGGATCTGCTCCCCATCCGGGGCTTCGATCAGTCCGACCAGGATGTACCTTCTCCGGGGGCCCCAGACGAGGATAGAGTCGGAGTGGAAGTTCTCCCAGGACCCGGATTTCCGGAAGAGCTTGGCCTGGGGGGTTTTTTGGTCCAGGGTATTCACGAACTTGTGGTGGAGGGCAGGATCGACCATGATGTCCAGCATCTGCTTCGACCGGCGGTAGTTCACCAGCTTGCCATTGATCAGCATGTAATAGAACCGGCAGACCTGCGTCACGCTTGCCGCATGGCTGAGTCCCTTCAGCGGGTCGGGATAGCGCCTCCCGTCCGCTGCATAGCGCTTGCCCACCCAGAGGCCTCCTCCGCAGGAGATGTCATAGAGCTTGTACCTGGGGTCGCAGAGCACATGCTCGATCTTCTCATACCCCAGCCGGTCGATCATCCTCGTGCTGGCTTCATTGTCGCTATGGCTGATCATCAGCCGGAGGTCGTTCATGATTTCCGGGCTTTCAGGGAGCTGCCTCCGTTCGATGGCATCCATCGAGGCGAGGAGGATGGCGATCTTCGGCAGGCTGGCCGCATACATCATCTCGTCGCCGTTCACCCGTGCGAAGCGCAGGTGGGCGCGGTCCCGCAGGTCCACCAGGCCCACTGCCATCTTCTTCTCGGCGATCAGCTGCCGCCAATGC
>JBJOPY010000004.1:0-7911 GCA_046050405.1 Bacteroidota bacterium
GGGAGGCGAGATTTGCCGCCCGATGCCCCTCCAGGACCTTCATCTCGAGTTGTGAGGCCCGAACCTTCACGATCGCGAACTCCGAAGCGACAAAAAACCCGTTCAAGAAGACCAGGAAAAAAGTAAACAGGATTTCTAGTGCCATTGATGAATAGACGAAAGACTTGCAATTTAGACAATTGATGCATTGAATGGATAAATGACTGGTCGATTGGATGTGTTCCCTTCTTAAAAAAGAAGTGTGCCACCATCCCTGCAAAGCGACCACGAACCAACGTGAGCCAGATTGGGGATCGACTGCCGCTGGATGCCCTTCAGTCGCTTCCCGAAGACAGGTTGAACTCCCATCCATCCGCAGTCGGTTCAAGTCGAGCGGAACCACCATGGTCACATTGAGACTGCTCCGACCGGCTCCTCTCGGGCCGGGATGAATAGAACTATTCAGTAGCTTTGCAGCCGTATGGCCATCGACTACATCACGCAATACAAATGTGGGGTTAAGAAAGACCTGGATGAAAAATCAATCGTCCATCTCGTGAAGTCAAGGAACCGTGCCGAGGCGCTCCTACAGTGCTTCATGGAGCAGGGGATGACCCGCGTGGAAGCTATGAATTCTAAATTCGGGATATCCTCGGTGTCGCCCTCTGGCAAGCCGGAAGTCGAAATGGTGACCGTCGGCTCCCTCTTCAAGCAGGCTGAACTGCTGGATGACCACCGTGATACCTGCCGAGGGTGCGCGGTGGGTTATGGTCGCGAATTTGGATGCTATGACTCGATCAATTACCCCATCTCAGAGGCTGCAGAGATCTGGCTGGCCGAAATGGCAGCACAGGCCATCGCCGCAGGATTGCCCAATAGCATTCTGACGAAGTTCATCCTGGACGAAAACGTCACGGGAGAGACATTCAGCAACATGCGGAAGGCGGATGAAACAAGGTACCTGGAGGCTAAGTTTCCGATCGAGATCGAAGTGGATGGCGATGGTGATGCCCCATTGCTGATCGACACGAACCAAATCATGGAGATGTTTTTCGCCATCGGTGAAATGGGAGACGTTCACCAGCAGTTTCTGCTGTTTTTCAGCGGTGGCTTGACGATCGAAGACGAGATACCTGAGGGTTCCACTGATGGCGTCAATTTCCAGGTTGCAGAGGTGCGCAACCAAAACGGACCTTCCCGTTATTGGGTCTTCAGGTTGCCGGACAAGCTCAGTGATGATCGCAGCATCCGTCAAATCAAGGCGTTTTTGAGGGCGGTATTTCTTGCCTATTGCAGCCGGTCGCCGATTTCGATCGATTATTAACGCATTCGTCCGTCCTTTCACCACAAGCCGATTTTATTTTACCTGATACATCCCATGCTTCCAGCCATGGCATCATGGCCTGCTCAGCCCGTATCCGCAAACCTCCGGATGATACGGTTTCGACCGGTTCGGGATGTACCATCCCCCATTCCTTCATCCGGTTGGATCAATCAAGGCTCAAGACGCCACCCAACCTGCCACGCCGAACCTTCAGCATCTCGGGAGATTTAATTTGCTTCACCTGCGGGCATCACCAGCATCCTTGTGTCAAGGTTGATCCAACGAAATAGTTCCGAAGTATGATTCGGAAGCTCCAACCTGAGCATGGCAGGGCCTCTGGCTGTTCAGAAAGGCAAGGGGACCATCACCCCCTCGCCTTTTTTTGAATCCTGCAAACGCATCCACGTCCGAGCGGTATTGGATCAAGACGTTGAGTGGCTTAATTTTCCCTCCCGAATTCGAAAGAATGGGATTGAAATACGCCATCATTGATATAGAAACGACGGGGGGCAGCGCGTCAAATGACCGCATCACCGAGATTGCCGTCATCGTGCACGATGGGGAGAGGGTCGTGGAGGAATTCGATACCCTGATCCATCCTGAACGCTCGATTCCCCGCTACATCACGGAAATCACGGGCATTTCCGATGAAATGGTCGCAGATGCGCCTAAGTTTTATGAGGTGGCCCGAGAAATCGTGCAGCTCACGGAGGGATGCATATTCGTCGCCCACAATGTGAACTTCGACTATGGATTCATCCGCGAGGAGTTCAAGCGGCTGGGGTATCAGTTCGTCAGGGAGAAAATCTGCACGGTGCGTTTCAGCCGCCTACTCATCCCGGGCCTGCCGACTTACAGCCTGGATCCACTGTGCAGGTGGCTCGGAATTCCCAATCGTGCAAGGCACCGCGCAAAGGGGGACGCCGATGCGACCGTATTGCTCTTCGAAGAACTCATCCGGCGACAGCCCAGCCTCGGGAAACCCCTGAACCCTGCACGAGATCCCTTCCCCGCCGTCGCTCCCAATATCAGCCGAGAGTCCCTGTCAAGGTTGCCGGAGGATCCTGGTCTTTACTTCTTCCATGATGCAAACGGCACCGTCCTCCATCTGAATTCCAGTCGCAACATCCGACAGGATGCGCTCAAGGAACTTCAAGGACTCTCAAAGGCAGGCTCCCAGTCCTACATTCGTGCTGAAGACATCGCTGAGGTGACCTGCGAAGTCACCGGAAATGAATTGGTGGCGATGCTGCGGCTCCATGGCGAACGTGCACGCCTGGGAATGCCATTGTCCAATCCGAGGGCCAGGGAGGCGACCAGGTTTGCCGCATTCACCTATCAGGACCAGAGAGGCTATCTGCGTTTCTACATCGGCAAGGTTCAGAAAAACAAGCCTGGACACGGGGAATTCCTGACGGAGGCGGATGCACGCTCAGCTTTGGCGGCACGAATCCGACAGCATCGGCTATGCCCACAGTTGGGTGGAATGGAACAAGGGAGCGGCCCATGCTCCTCGCATGGGAATGGCGGCACAGGCTGTCCCGGTGCCTGCTGCGGGCTTGAAGCGCCATCGGATTACAATGCACGCCTGGAAAAGGCCGTTCAGGGCTTCGGCTTTCCCCATTGCTCATTTTTCCTGCTGGAGGCAGGCCGGAACCGTGAAGAGATCGCGATCGTGGGTTATGAAAACGGTAACGTATTGGGGTTCGCATTTCTTGACTCAGGCCAAGGGTGGGATGACCCGGCCGCGGTCAAAAGCCTTCTGATTCCTGTCCAGGAGCCGGAACTTGCCAGGCAATGCTTGAAAAAGTACCTGACAATGAACCGGATGGCCAAACTAATCCCGTTCTGACCGATTCGGTGGCAGGAGGGTTCCACGATCCCACTTCCGATAATGCCCTGAAGATCGGATCATTCGATACCTGCGCACAGGGGATGCAAAAAATGTCCCGGGTTGGGAACCCGGGGCTTCATGGAAAGAAGCAAAAATCACCCTCTAAAGTTATCTCAACGTTGATGCTGCAATCACCTTCTCGGCCTTGATGTTCACCTAACGATGGTTCTCCAGCATAAAATGCAACGCCGCGAATGCACGCATGGTTGTCTCATTTTAAAATGCAAATCCTCCGAATCCCAGCCAGCTGCCTTAATTTTCCCGCTGAGATGAGTTTCAACACGCCACCATTCAGCGAGTGGATGCCTCCCAAGCGGCTATGGCTGGCGCTTCTGATTTCAGCGATGGCGATCTTCGGAATCGGCTGCGGAGGGACATCGGTGGATCACCTCACCGACTATGCACAAGATGCGGTGGACGATCCCATTTCCTCGCCGGGAGAACCGGCAAGCGATCCAGTGCCACCGATTGGCTCGGCTTTGCTCGCCAAGCTGAAACCCTGCGATGGCTTTGATTTTCCGGTCGGCCCTCCGGATGCCAAGCACTACTTCAAGGCGCGCGGTTTCCTTCCGAGAGGTCTTGAGCACCTTGGGGAAGATTGGAACGGAAACCGTGGCGGAAACAGCGACTTCGGCGATTATGTCTATGCCATGGCGGGCGGGGTGGTGTTTTTCACGGCACACGACCAGGGCGGGTGGGGAACCGTCATCCGAATCCTTCACAACTACGGGACGGGGCAGGCCCCACGCTACATTGAGAGCCTGTATGCCCACGTTTCAAGCTCCTGGGTGAAGGTTGGAAACGTGGTGAAGCGGGGTGACGTGATCGGAACCATCGGCAATGCCGGAGGAAAGTACCATGCCCACCTTCACCTGGAAATGCGGATGAAACCTGGCAAGGATCTCCAATGCGGCTACGATGGCGATACGCTCGGCTTCGTGGATCCTACCGCATTCATCGAGGCACATCGGAAATTGAACACTGGAAATCGAAGATGAACCGCATTGGCAAGGGGAACGGCCGGGATCAGTATTTCCAAGGGTAAGGGACTGCTTCCGACCAGGTTCGGGCCGCCCTTGCACCCTCTTCTTTCATGTTTCCGGAACCTGTGGCGGCACCCTATTGAAAATGGAACATGGGCAACGCCTCGGGTTTGCCGGCAGCATCTGGAAGGCTGCCACACAGGTAGCCGCTTGGCTTCTCCTGCCATCGCTATTTCCCGGGGGGCATGAACGGTACAGTGGCATCGAACACCTCGCCAGGCATCCTCAATTTTAGGCAGGCGATTTTGAGGGGAGCCCCTACAAGGGGTCGATGTCTATGATGATCCGCAAGGTCTTCTGCGGGGCATCGCGGTAGTAAAGGTCGATCCGTTCGGACAGCACCTTGCGCACCTTGTCCACCGACGAGTTCCTGGGGATCTTGAACATGGCGACTTGGCGGTATTCATTGCGCAGGCGGGTGATGTAGGGGTATTCCGGGCCCAGGAGCGCTTCGCCGAAACTGACCAGGAAGATCTTTCGGATTGCCTCGGCCTGCGATTCCAGGAAGAGCTGATTCCGGTGGCGCAGCTCCATCTTGATGATGCGGGAGTAGGGGGGGTATTTCAGCGTCTGCCGGTTTTGCAGGTCGAGGTCGTAGAAGATGCCAAACGGCTTCTGGAGCAGCCGGAGCACGGGATTGTCGGGCATATAGGTCTGGATCAGGACCTTGCCCTTCTTGGTGGCGCGACCTGCCCGTCCGCTGACCTGCGTAAGCATCTGATAGGCCAGCTCGTGGGCCCGAAACTCGCCCATGTTCAGCATCAGGTCTGCCTCGATCACGCCGACCAGCGTGACATTCTCGAAATCAAGGCCTTTGCTGACCATCTGAGTGCCGACCAGGATGTCGATCTCATGATGCTCCAGGCTGCGGATGATCTTCAGGAATGCATGGCGGGAACGCGTCGTGTCCAAGTCCATGCGGGCGATCCTTGCCTCCGGGAAGTGGGCCTTGATCTCCTCTTCGATCTTCTCGGTGCCGATGCCGACCTGCCTGACCTCGTAGCTCGCACACTTGGCGCATTGATTGTATTGGTGGTCGATGTAGCCGCAGTAGTGGCAGCGCAGCTCCTTCTTGGATTTATGGAAAGTGAGCGAGATGTCGCAGTGGATACAGTGGGGGACATGCCCGCAATTCTGGCAGGTGATGTAGGGCGAGAATCCGCGCCGGTTCTGGAAGAGGATGACTTGCTCTCGCCGCTCCAGCGTCTTCTTCACCTCGATCAGCAGGGCCTTGGAGAAGTGCCCCTCCATGAGGCGCATCCGCTTCTGCTCCCGGAGGTCCACGACCTGGATCACCGGCAATTCCGATCTCACTGCGCGGTTCTTGATCTCCACGAGGGTGAATTTGCCGGCGCGAGCATTGTAGTAGGTCTCGAAGGAGGGTGTGGCCGACCCCAGCAGCACCCTCAGGTTCAGGAGCCTTGCGGCAAAGATCGCCACATCGCGGGCATTGTACCGCGGATTGGGCTCGGCTTGCTTGAAACTGTGGTCATGCTCCTCATCCACCACGATCAACCCGAGCTTTTCAAAGGGCAGAAAGATCGCCGAGCGCACGCCGATGACGATCTTGTACTCCTTCATCAGGACCTTCTGCCATATCTCCACCCGCTCCAGGTCGCTGAACCTGCTGTGATAGACGCCCACCTGCTCCCCAAACTCACTCTTGACCTTGTCGATGATCTGCTGTGTCAGGGCAATCTCCGGCAGCAGGTAAAGCACCTCCTCGTCATTTGCAAGGGCTTCCTTGATCATTTCGATGTAGATATGCGTCTTGCCGCTCCCGGTCACGCCGTGAATCAGTACAGGCTTGCAGGGATCGGCGGAAAAGGAGCCCCGGATGGCAGCGAGGGCATGGTTCTGCTCCTCCGTGAATACGATTTCATTGTTCCTGGCCTGGTAGGCGATCATCGCCAGGCGCTCCTCGGGGATTTCGATCTCCCGCAGGATGCCTTTCTCGGCGAGGCTGCCGATGGCACCCTCGCATCCCTTCAGACGCTTGATCAGTGCACTCCTGGGCATCGGTTTATTCTGGAGATACGCCTCTGCGACCAGCATCAGCACCTCCTCTTGCCGCGGCGCATTCGCGAGGGTTTCAAAAGCTTGGTTCAGCATCGCTCCGTCCTGGTAGCGCGGCGCGACCTCCAGGAACTTCACCATCTTGGGCATGTAGCCCTGCTTCAGGCGGTGGGCAAGGCGGACGAGTCCACGGGCCTCCAGGTTTCGCAACCTGGGCAAGGGCCCTTGGATTTCCAGGATCGCAGCGGCTTCGGCCAGGTTCATCCTTCGCCTCATCTCCAGCTGCCGAAGAAAGTCGTAGTCCTTGGAGGAAAGATCCATGTCCTCCCAGTTGTTGATGCCGGCCCATTCGACCACCATCTCGCTTTCCAGCTTCAGCCCCGCAGGCAAGGCTGCCTTGTGGACTTCTCCCTCCGTGCAGAAGTAATAGTGTGCAATCCATGCATACAGGTCCAGCTGAGCCTTGCGCAATACAGGCCGGTCGTCCGGAAATCCGTCCACGAACTTCAATGTTCGCAAAAAGTCCTCGGAAAGGTTCTCCGCAGGATCGTCTGCATCGCGGACTCGACGCACCACGCCCGTGTACATCTTGTTCCGGCCAAAGGAAACCACCACGCGCATCCCAGGAATGGCCTTGTCGGCATCCTCCTGACGAACCCGATAATCAAATTCGCTCTTGACAGGGACAGGCAGGATGACTTCGACGACGAGGTTCACGGGGATTTTCGTGTACGCTTGAGGTGGAGCATGTTGATGGCGTTGGTGGAGAAGCCATGAACCTTGGGGGAGACGATACGGACGATCTTGTCGTAATACAGGAGTACCACCGGTGCCTGTGCCAGCATCTGCCGGTCCATCTCCTGGTACATCAGAAATCGCAGGGAATCCCGCGGCTCGGCCCGTGCCGCCGCGAAAAGCGAGTCGTAGGCCGACGACGAGAAACGCATCCTGTTCGGCCCGTTGGGGGGAATCTGACCCGTCGTGAACAGGCCGAGATAGTTTTCCCCATCAGGATAATCGGCGATCCAACCCGCCCGCCAGAGGTTGATCTCACCCTTCCCGGCCAGTTCACGGAGCGCACTGCCGTCCATGTTGTCCATCGTGACACTCAGGCCGATGCGCTCCCAGCTTTTCTGGACAAACTCCATCGCCTCCTGATGGGTGGGATTCGACTTCAGGGAGATCACCGGAATTCCTCTGCCGCCCGGGTAGCCTGCAGCTTGCAGGAGACTGGAGGCGCGGTCCGGATCGTAGCCGTAGCCCTGCACAGCCCTCGCATCGAAACCCGGCATTCCTGGCGGCACCATCCCGGCAGTGGCGGGGACGCCATTGCCACTCAGCACATAATCCACCAAGGCCTGCCGATCGATGGCATAATTCAAGGCCTGGCGCACACGGAGATCCATCAGTGGATGTCCTTTTGCAGCAGGCAGGGCCGAGTCCACGAGGATGCCGATGTACTCGGTATTCAACTGCGGATGAATGTCGAAATGGAACTTCTCCAGGTAGGAGGCCTTGATCTTGCCCTGAATGTCAAATACTTCATCCTTGGTGCTCTTGTCGATGCCGTTCACAAAGTCGAGCCGACCCTGACAAAGCTCCACAAACTCGCTCAGGCGCTCCCGGATGAACCTTACCCGCACGGCATCCATGTA
>JBJOPY010000005.1:0-5680 GCA_046050405.1 Bacteroidota bacterium
GCAGCAGTTTCGGGTTGGCCCTTTCCACCCAGAAATTCCGCAAAGCCTCCCCATATTGAGTTTGCAGCCAGGAATTCGAGGTAATGGCACAGAGGATGCCACCCTGCTTCAGATGGTTCAATCCCAGCTCATAGAACAGGCAGTAGAGGTCTCCATTCTTCGTATAGGTGGCAAAATTCGCTTCTTGCAGGGCCTTGTCCTTGAGCTTGGACAGCTGCAGATAGGGAGGGTTCATGATCACAATGTCAAACCCGCCCTGGTCAAATACATCCTTGAAGAACAGGTGCCAGAGGAAGTAGGGACGCTCCGGGGCTTGCTCCAATTCCTGGAGCTTGCGCAGGGCCTCCCCCTTCAGGGCAAATTCCGTCTCGAGGCGCAGCAATTCCTTGTGGTCCTTGCTGCTGGATTCAAATACTTTCTTTTGCTCGGCCGTCAGCCTGCTCGTCTTGGCATTGACCTTTGCCGCCTGGGCCGTCAGCTGTTCCAGGAACTTCCGCTCGAACGCCTTGAGGCTAAATTCGATATGGTCCACTACGATCCGGTCAATGGCCGCATGGATCTCCTCCTTGCGGAGGCGGTCGCTCACGTCAAAGTATTCATGGACCAGTTTTTTGATGTCGGCCTGGACTTGTGCGGAAAAGCCCCTTTCGGACGCTGCAGCATTGGTTTTCCCGGTGAATACATTCAATTGCTGGTCCCCCGGGACGCTTAATGGCCCGCCAAACAGGGCCGTCTTGCTCAGGTCGATCCCTTCAAACTGCTCCAGGAGGCTGTTGCCCTGCATGATCTTGTAGTCCAGGTTGGGGAGGGGCTGCGGGGCCTCCTCGTCCACCACCAGGGCCAGCCAAAACCGCAGCCGTGCAATGTCCACGGCTCCCCGCTCGATGTCCACGCCATAGATGCTGTTTTGGATGATGTTTTTCTTCACCTCGGCAGGATCCAGCGTGTAGTCCAGCGACATCTTGGCGCGGAGAATCTCGCGCAGCAGGCCCATGGGGAAGGCCCCGGAGCCGATGGCGGGGTCGCAAACCTTCACACTGTCCAGCAGCCGCTCAATGTCCTTGGCACGGCGCACGACAAAGCTCCTGGGTTCCAGGTTGCGGTCAGCCTTGCGGCCATGGCGGATGAGGTCCTCCACCTCCCGGGTGGCGGGTGCATGGTCCTCGGCACACTCGGCGAGGTGGCTGCGCAGGTACTGTATCAGGCTCTCCTGGCACATGTAATGCACGATCTCCTTGGGGGTGTAGAAGGTGCCCTTCTCGCGGTTCTCCTCCAGGAGGTTTTCAAAGATCCGCCCCAGCATCTCAGGGTCGATCCCCACCTCGGCCTCGAAGGGGTCGTTTTCGTCGATGGTGAAATTGTAGTGCGAGAAGAACACGAAGAGGTCATGGAAATAATCCGCTGGGAAATCGATCGGATGCCGGTCACCCGGGGTCCTGTCGAAAAGCCCGCCGTTGAGGTAGGGGGCCTTCCTGCCGCTGCCCAGGCTGGCGGGCATCAGGTCGCCCTCGCGGCGGGTGTTCAGGGTCTGGAAGAACAGGGCGTGCAGGGCGGAGCTCAGGAACTGCGCCTGGACTGGAAATTGCTGGAAGAGCCGGCGCAGGAAGTCGGGTTCGCCACCCTGCCAGTCGTCGCGGTCGGCGGGCACCCCCATCCATCCCTTCTTCTGGAGGAAATGCAGGAACACGATGCGGCCGAGCAGGAGCTTCACGAAGTCGCGGAGGGGCTTTTCCTTCCTGGCGTCGTCTGCCGCATGGGCATCCACCAGCCATTCACGGTACTGCGCATTTCCTGCCAGGAACCGCCAAAACTTCTCGTAATGCCCCCGGTAGGCATCGAAAAACTCCCGGTTGAGCTTTTCCACGGAAAAGGCCTCATACACATCGCCCAGCCGCAAGGGCTTGCCCTCCAATGCGGCAAACCGCTCGGCGGCTGTCCGGCAGACCTCGCCTGTGCCGAAGAGGTAGGAGAACCGGCGCGGCTCGGTGGCCTTGCTCTCAAACTCCTGCGTGAGGGGATTCCGCTGCCGGATCTCCGAGATGTAGGAGCAGCGCCACTTGCTGCCTTGCACGAACACCACGATGGCGCCGTCCACTGCATGCTGGTAGATCTGGCGCAGCATTTCCCGCAGGCCGGTACGCGTCCGCTCCACATTCCTGCCTGCCTCCATCTGCACCTCGTAGAACCCCATCAGCCACCCGTCCTGGGTGTCCATGCTGCCCAGCTCCACGGCGGAGGCCTTTCCGGCGTCACCCGGCAGCGGGATGGGCTGGGGAATGGCAGAAAGCCGGGTTGCACCGAAGACCCTCCGCAGGATCCCGGTCCATCGCATCCGGTCATAAGGCTGCTCCAGGGCGGCCTTGATTTCATGCGTTGCACTCATCGTGTGGTGAAGTATTCAGAAAGTACAACCTCGGGACTCAAATTCAGTTCGATTCCGGGTTCGGGCAGGGCGTCCGCATCCGGCTCCATCCCGGGAAGGTCGTATTTCCTGGCCATGTCCAGGAGGAGGTTGTCCACCTGTGCGCCGGTCAGCATCCCCTTGTCGCCGCGCTGCCGCATCCGGTTGATGTCGGGGGCCAGGGTGGTATAGATTCCCAGCTCCACCAGGGCGATCAGCTTGTCATAGGCCTCCAGCATGTGCTTCTGATGGCTGTCCTTCCTGCGCTCGCGCAGGTACTTCCTTGCCCGCAGGGATTGGGAATCCCCGCTTTCCAGCGGTGCGGCAGTGTCCGTGTTCGCGGACAGGTAATCCTTCTCAAACGCCTGCAAGGCCAGGGCCACCTGGGAATGGTGGAAGGCGGGCAGGTCCACGGGGGGCTCCGAGGCCCGGGCCTGGAAAAGTTCGGCCGCCTCCACGAACCCGATGGGCTGTGCCCCGCCGGGGGTGACCTTGTAAAACTCCATCTTGTAGGCCGACTGGATGAAGGCGACGGTGCTCCCGCCCGTGGCGGGGTGGCCGGGCAGAGGGCCCGCGCGTCCTGTCCGGGCCTTGAGCGGCAGCTGCTTGATCCGCTTGAACTCGATCGGGTTTTCATCCTTGAACTGCCTGATCTCGCGCAGGAAGAGGATGCGCTTGTCCTCCTCATCGGGAAGGCCGTCCTTGAAGAGCTCGAACTGCTCCACCAGTTCCTCGTGGGAGTAAATCTGGGCATCCTCCCCGAAGGCGGAGTGGAAGCCCTGCAGCTTCAGCAGGGCGTTCTTGTAGAGCTTGATTTCCTGGTCGCCCTCGGCGGAGGGGTAGAAGTTGTAATTGTAAACCGCACCCTGGCTGCCGATCCGGTTCACGCGCCCGATCCGCTGCATGAGCCGTGTCGCATTCCAGGGCGTGTCATAGTTCACGATCACATTGGCGCGGTGCAGGTTCACGCCCTCGGCCAATACATCCGTGGTGATGATGACGGGATAGGCGTCGCTACGCTTCCCGGTGTAGTGGGCATCGAAATTGGCCTGGATGGTTTCGAAGAGCTTGCTTCGGTTCTGGGCAGTGACCATGATGGCCTTGCGCCCGGTGGCCTCCATCCTCCCGGCAAGGTAGCCCGCAGTGGCGGCACTCTCGGTGAAGACCACCAGCTTGCCGGCAGGGTTCAGGTCCTCGCGAAACAGCTCGGAGTCCATCGCCTCCTGGAAGGTGGCCCATTTCGGGTCTTCCGTGACGCTTGCCCAGGAATCCACCAGCTCCTTCAGCAGTTGATGGTCCTTCTTCAATCCCTCCAGCAGTTCATCGTCGAAGTCGCCGGGCGCGAAGACATTGTTCCGGGGGTTGTCCATGCTGCTTTCCAGGATGAAGGCCTCGATTTGCTCGATGGAATAGCCCTTGTCCATGAGGTCGTTGACCCGCAGGTCGGGTGCGATGAGGACCTTGCCCTTGTCAAACATCCCGATCATCCTTTCGGTGGCCTGCAGGAGGCTCGCCAGGGAGAGGCGGAATGCATGGAAGCTGCTCTCCAGCCGCTTCACCATCAGGGTCTTCATGATCCCCGCCAGTGACTGCGAGACCAGGGCCGCATGCTCGTAGTGCTGCTCCCGCAGGTCGGGCTTGAGAAAGCGGATGGCCTGGTAACGGTAGTACTTGATCTTGTCCGGGTCGGTGAGGAAGAAGATCGTGCTGAAGAAGAGCTTCTGGATCGGCCCGGGGAGGCGGTAGTATTTGGCCCTGGGCGCTGTCGGCTCCGGAAATTGGATGCCTTGCTCCTCCAGGTCTTTCAGGTACTTCGGGTAGTTCCGGAGGTCGCGCCGTGTCCGCCGCACGGTCACCTGCGCGATGACCCGCTCCCGGATGCGCGTGTACAGCGCACGGATGCGGTTCAGGTCGGGAACCTCCGCATTCATGATCTCCCGGAACTCCCGGGTGATGGGGCCGAAGAAGTTCTGGAGGTTGGCGATGCCCCCGATGGTGCTCTTGCGGGAATCCTGGAACAGCAGCAGCTGGTAGTACAGGTCCTGGGGGCGGTTGTTGAGTGGCGTGGCCGTGATCAGCATCACCTTCTTGCGCCTGCCCTTGATGTTTCCTTCCCCGCTGCGGGGTGCCTTGCAGATGCGCTGCAGGTGGTTGAATGCCGCCGACTTGTGGTTGCGGAAACGGTGGGCCTCGTCCACCAGGATCAGGTCGTATTCCTCCTTGGGCCAATAGTTGAGGTTTTCCTGGAGGATTTTCTCCAGGCTCCCATTGGTCACGAACTTTGCATGGCGGTCGATCCCGAAGAATTTGAAGGTGCCTTTCCAGTTCTTCTCCAATGCTGGCGGATGGACGACGAGTATCTTGGTGCTGAGGGAGCCATTGGTGATGAGAAACCGCTTCGCGACCATCGCCGCCACCACCGTTTTCCCCAGCCCGACCACATCCGCCAGGAAAAATCCGTTGTGGTCCAGCAGCATCTGGAAGCCTTGGTTCACGGCTTCCACCTGGTAGCTCAGCTTCTTGAACTGCCTGGGCAGGTCGCCCACCGTGTCGGGGTCATAGTCGATGTTCTTGCCGAAGTACTCGATCAGGAACTTCAGGTAGATCTCGTACGGGGTGAAGGCCTGTCCCAGGTGGGTCCTGCCCTTGAACCGCTGCATGTCGGAGGGCAGGATCGGGGTGGATTCCTCCCAGAGCCGCTCGAACTCCTGGCGGGTGAACTCCACGTCATCGTAGTCCTTGAGGGCGATGTTCAGCTCGTAGTTGGGGGCCTGCTGGATGCCCAGGCCCGCCACCGTCAGGTTGGAGGATCCCATGATCACCCAGCCGTCCGTATGCGCCGTATGCGTTTCAGGCAGGAAAAGGTAGAATTTCGCATGGAGCTTATATGTATTGTGCACCCTCACCTCGATGCGGCCCTCCCGCATGCCCTCGATAAAGGCCAGGATCCCCTTTTCCACGGCCTCGTCGTACCTGGCCTCCTGCACGTCCTTCACGAACCATTTCGAGAACTCGTCCTTGGCACGTTCCGGATCCCCCAGGAACAGCAGGCCCTTCTGCTGGGCCTCGGCAAACATCCGGTCCACGTTGATGCCCACCAGGATCTTGATTTCCCGGACGTTCTCCAGGTAGGGCTGCAAGGCAAAGTACCCGGACGATCGGAAATAGCCCACCACGGCATGGAAGGCATGCAGGTCGCGCATCCCGTCGATGATGCCCCTGAACTTGTCGAAGAGGTTGCGGTCGTGGGCATTGGTGAAGAATTTGGAACTCATGGGG
>JBJOPY010000006.1:0-3288 GCA_046050405.1 Bacteroidota bacterium
ACAGCGATTGCACACCATCGCGGTTCCGGATTGCATTCGCAGGACATCGCATCGCACTAGCAGCCCTATTGTAAATCGCAGCGGCCCTTGAAAATCGGTAAGTTCCAGATTGATCTGTCCGGGTACATCGCCCCGGCGTCGGCCATCCTGATGTTGGCTTTCCTGGGCTTGTTGGGTTTTTTCCCCGGATTCTGCGAATCGGCGCTGGGAATCCATGACGATGCCATGCTCATGCTCATGGTATTCGATCTGGCATGCCTGAGCCTGTATGCCAATCGGCTGAGGATGCACAGGTTGATCCTTCGTTCCTTCGTGGGGCCATTCGTGATCGCCTTCACCGTGATCCTCTTCGTCCTGGTGCTGCAGTTTCTCACCAAGTACATGGAAGACATCATGGGCAAGGGATTGGAGGCGATGGTGCTCGCGAAGGTGGTCGGACTGGCTTGCATCACTTCGGTAACCTTGGCGTTGCCGTTGGGGATCTTGCTGTCCTCACTGCTGACCATGGGAAACATGGGTGAGCGGTACGAGCTTGCCGCGTTGAAGTCCAGCGGGGTGAGCCTGTTGAAGGTGATTCGCCCGCTGATGCATGCCACCCTGGTCATTACGGTAGGCAGCGTTTTCTTTTCCTTCCATGTCACCCCCATGGCCAATCTCAAGCTCTATACCCTGCTCTATGACCTGAGCAGGGTCAAGCCGACTTTTGCCCTGAAAGCCAACCACTTCTATGATGGGATCGACGGGATGGTGGTTCATGTGGGCGATATCGACCGGGAGACGGACATCCTGACGGCCATCAAGATCTTTGACCATACGGACCATCAGGGCAACCAGCGGATTACCCTGGCATCCCACGGCAGAATGGTGCCCAGCGAAGCCGCCGGCTACCTCGACATGAATCTGTACAATGGGGAAATCTTTGAAAGGGAATCCCAGGAGGGGGGAGGCCCGAGAAGGGAGCGAATCCAGGTGTTCAAGTTCGATACGCTGATGTACAAGGTCCCGCTTCAAGGGTTCAACCTGGAGAATAGCAATGAAGAATCCTTCAGCAGCCATCATTACATGCTCAACATTCATGAACTGAAGGTGTCTATCGACAGCATGCAGTCGCATCTGAACGGGTACTTTTCCGATTACGCGAACTTCAACCGGAAATATGTGCATCTGGATACGACGATGAGCAGGGAGATGCAGGCACTGCTGGCCAAGGACACGGTTTCCTATCCAGCAAGTGGGGTGGTACGTCCGGACTCTGCGAAGCCGGTCTGGGCATGGTTTCCGGGTCTGAATCCCAAGGATTTGCTCACGAAGGCGGTGAATCAGTCGAAGTCCTTGCAAAACTACACGAGGATGATGATCGACCGCTGCGAGCGGGAGGATGAGAAGATCAGGAAGTTCAAGATTGAGCGGCAGAATCGATGGATGCTCCCTGCAAGCTGCATCATCTTCCTGTTCCTGGGGGCATCTCTGGGAGCGATCATCCGCAAGGGGGGAATCGGCGTCCCGGTCATCTTTTCCATCCTGTTTTTCATCATTTTCTACATTTTCATGATCCAGGGGAGGAAGCTGGCCCGCGACGAAATTCTTCCCATCTGGATCGGGGCATGGCTGCCTGTCCTGCTCATGTGTCCACTGGCGATCTTTACGACCTGGCAGAGCGTCACCGAATCAAAACTCCTCTACGGGGTGTCATGGTATAAGACCGTGCGCTTCTTTCTGAGTGTGTTCCCCTTCATGAAGAGGAAGCAGACGAAGCCTGATGTCCTGTCCGTGGAGGAAAGGATTGCCCAGCGGGAAAAGTCGAGGGGGGACGCGCTCCGGGCCTATGAGGATTACGAATCCAACAAGTGAATATGGAGGAATACAAAACACCCATCCCCTTGAGAATTTGTCTGTTGCAGATGGATTTGTCTTGGGAGAACCCTGAGCAGAACAAGCGCAGGGCAGGCGACCTTCTTCGCGGGCAAGCGGGTCTGCATGATCTGATCGTGCTGCCGGAGATGTTCACCACGGGCTTTTCCATGAATGCCAAGGCGCTTGCGGAGCCTGCACAAGTCAGCGAGAGCCTCATGTGGATGCAGTCCCAGGCCTCCGGGCTCGGTGCCATCCTGATGGGGAGTTTGATCGTGGAGGAGGAGGGAAAGTACTTCAATCGATTGATGGTGGTAGGGCAGGAGGGACTCCTCCTGACCTACGACAAGCGGCACCTGTTCAGAATGTCGGGCGAGGATGCCGTCTATAGCCCTGGATCCGAATTGCAGGTGTTTTCCCTGCACGGTTGGAGGATCTGCCCGATGATCTGCTATGACCTGCGGTTTCCGGTCTGGAGCCGGAATGCGATGCATCCGGATGGCCGGATGCGGCATGACCTGCTGCTGTATGTCGCCAATTGGCCGGAACGCAGGATCGGGCACTGGAAGACGCTGTTGCAGGCCCGTGCCATTGAGAATCAAAGCTGGGTGGCAGGGGTGAATCGGGTGGGAAAGGATGGCAACGCGATCGTTTACAGTGGCGACTCGATGATCTGCGATCCGCTGGGAAACGTCGTCTCACATCTGGTACAGGAGGAAGGCTGTCTGACGGCAACCCTGGAGTGGGCAGGCTTGGCGGCGTACCGCTCCAATTTTCCTGCCTGGGCCGACGCGGAACGCTTCGAGCTGCGCCCCTAGTGTCGCGTTGTCAACGTCAGGCAGTCGCCGGAATCCTCTTTGTATGCCCGATTGCAGGGTTTCACCCTTGAGGGGTGGGAGGGAGTCACTGGGGCGCCCCTTTAAGGTGATACGTTCGTAGCATCTTCATTCGGCATGCCAATGCTTCGTTCATGGGAGGATTGCGGCCTTGCCGCCCGTAACTCTGGTCGGCAATTGTCATTACAGACCCATTCCGATGCCGTCCAATGCGTCTATATGGATCCGCCTTGCAATGCTGGGCCTGCCTTTGCCCTTTCCCATTCCTTCCGGAGCCAGGAACCACTGCAAATGTTCGGAATCAGGAAATGGCTGGGAGGGGGGGGGATTGCAAAATGAGGCTGGTGCACAACCCCTGTCTAAAGATTGCTGTTTCTCTGAACTTCGGCTGCAAGTGATTCCCACCTTTTGGGAGCTACATTTCGGTCTGGTTTTGTTTTAAACTGGCCGTCTTTACCGGGTGTCGGCTGGCAATGAACCACCCGCCCCTTTCGGGTCTCGTTGACCCACCGGCTATCGCGTGAGGTTGAGCCGAACCCAAGGCCTTGATCCCCGCTTCAGGTTGTAGCAGATGGCCTCGAGGATGTGCTGGCAGTGGATG
>JBJOPY010000007.1:0-8603 GCA_046050405.1 Bacteroidota bacterium
CTTAGGTCCAACTTTGGCCGTGAAATTCAGGAAAGTGTGAATAAATTTACCCCTTCTTTCGAGAACTACAAGCTCAAAGATACGTTAAAGTTTATAGATGAGTCCCAATGGCTGAGAGCAAAATCATCACACCCTACCAAGACATCCACCGCTCCAAGAAGGACCAGGTGACTGAGATGTTTGATAAAATTTCTCCCAGCTATGATTTTCTGAACCATGCCTTGAGCTTGGGCATGGACATTCGCTGGCGGCGCAGGGCGATCAAGCTCCTGAAGCCCTATCGTCCGGAGACTGTCTTGGACATTGCCACAGGGACAGGCGATTTCGCTGTGGAGGCGATGCGCCTGAATCCCTCCAGGGTGATCGGGATCGACATCTCGGCGGGCATGCTGGAGGTCGGGCGCAAAAAGATCGAAAAGCGGAACCTTTCCGATAAGATTGAAATGATCCTGGGCGACTGTGAGGCATTGCCCTTGGATGACAACTCCATCGGAGCCGTGACGGTGGGCTTTGGTGCACGGAATTTTGAGCACCTGGAGGTCGGGCTCGGAGAGATTCTCCGCGTTCTCAGGCCGGGACATGCGGCAGCGATCCTCGAACCATCGGTTCCCACCAGGTTCCCAATGAAACAAGTGTTTTCAGCCTATTTCAAATGGCTTCTGCCCACTCTGGGTCGTCTGGTTTCCGGCGACCAACGCGCTTACACCTATCTTCCTGAGTCTGTCAAGGCCTTCCCCAATGGGGAGGAATTTGTTGCGATCTGCAGGAAGGTGGGCTTCAGAAAATGCCGATATCAACCACTCACCTTGGGTATATGTTCCCTTTACATCCTCGAAAAGTAGCGCTCTCCTTTTCGTTTGTCATCGTCTTGTCCCTGGGGTTGCTGCGTGCGCAGAGCTCCCATTATTTTGATTATCGCCCTTTCAATCTGGGCTTCACCATGGGGATGTGCGTGGCACGGTACGAGATGAAGGAGCAAATCAATCAGGTCGATCCTGGGACAGGTCGGGTGGTCGCCCGGGTTTCCACCATGGGCAAGCCAGGGGTGTACCTTGGGCTGATCACCAACCTCCGTCTTGCCAAGTATTGGGACTTGCGGTTCATGCCCTCGGTATCGCTGGAACAGAGGGACTTCCTCTTTTACATGGATTCCACGACCGTCCGAACAGATCCGGTGGTTCAGAAAAAGATCGAATCCAGCAACCTGAACCTGCCGTTGACCATCAAGTTCAAATCCGATTTCTACCGCAACACCCGGGTATGGGTTCAGTTTGGACTGCAACCCTCCCTGAACCTCGCCAGTAGCAAGAAGGTTCGGAATGACCTCGATTTGCTGAAGGTGAACAACTTCGACCTGCAATACGTGGCTTCCGTAGGCATCGATCTCTATGGCGAAAAGCTGAAACTGTCGCCTGAATTTCGATTCACACGCGGGCTTTGGGACATATATGTCCCTGAACGGACCCGATTCCCAAAAGCCATTTCCAGCCTGATCTCCCAGCTCCTGGTGTTTTGCCTCAATTTCGAGTAGCAGTCAGTCACGCCGCCCGGCAGTGTCGGGACTCCGACTCCATCCATCGCCGTCCTTCTCGGGGGTATTCCCCGTGCGTTGCGGCATTTGGGAATCAGACTCACCCTCCCCCCATAAATCATATCCATTGCCAGAAGATAGCGCCCGAAAGCAGGATTTTCACTACCTTCGGCATCGAAATGGAGGGGCGTCCCCAGGATGCAGCCCTCCTGCATGAAGTAAGAATTCGTCAAAGCCTAGGAAATGGAAAACATCAAATCCGTCATTGCAGCCAACAAGGATCGTTTCTTGGAGGAGCTGCTGGAGCTGTTGCGCATCCCCAGTGTGAGTGCGGATCCTGCACACAAGGGCGATGTCCTGAAGACTGCGGAGTGGTTACGGGACCACCTGTTGAAACTGGGGCTGGCCAAGGCCGACCTCTATCCCACCGAAGGCCACCCCGTGGTGTACGGGGAGACAGAGCAGCGGGCCGACCGGCCCACCGTGATGGTGTATGGCCATTACGACGTGCAGCCACCCGATCCGATGGAGCTGTGGGCGAGCCCGCCCTTCGAACCTGTCGTCAAGGATGGAAACATCTACGCCCGTGGCGCATGCGATGACAAGGGACAGATGTTCATGCACCTGAAGGCGGTCGAGGTGCTGCAGGCGCTCGGCGACCTTCCCTGCAATGTGAAATTCATGATCGAGGGCGAGGAAGAGGTGGGTTCCGCGAACCTGGGGACCTTCATCCGGCAGCACCTTGACCTGTTGCGCTGCGATATCATCCTGATTTCCGATACCTCCATGATCGCCAATGACATCCCGTCCCTCACGACGGGGCTGCGTGGATTGGCCTACATGGAGGTCTTCGTCACCGGCCCTGTGCGGGACCTGCACTCCGGCACCTATGGCGGCGCAGTCGCCAATCCCATCAATGTGCTGTGCGAACTGATCGCATCGCTGAAGGATCAGCACCAGCACATCACCATTCCCGGATTCTACGACGATGTCCTGGAACTGTCACCTGCGGAGCGCCAGAAGATGGCCGAGCGCCCCTTTGACCATGCGGCGTACTGCTCAGACCTGGAGATCGCCGAGACGAGAGGGGAGAGGGGATACTCTGTCATCGAGCAGGTTTCCATTCGTCCTACCCTGGATGTCAACGGAATCTGGGGCGGTTACACGGGCGAAGGTGCCAAAACGGTACTGCCGAGCAAGGCCGCCGCGAAGATTTCCATGCGACTGGTCCCGAACCAGCACCCGGACAAGATCGCAGCGCTTTTCCGGCAGCACCTGGAACGCATCGCCCCTGCAGGTGTGAAAGTCGAAGTGAAGTACCACCACGGGGGCTGGTCGGTCGTCACCCCGATGGATTCCATTGGCTACAGGGCTGCGAGCGCAGCCATCGAGGAGAGCTTCGGGAAGCCACCGATCCCGACGCGGGATGGCGGCTCCATCCCGATCGTGGCTATGTTCCAGGAGTTGCTGGGCGCAAACACGGTCCTCATGGGTTTTGGGCTGAACAGCGACGCCATCCATAGCCCGAATGAGAAATACGGGCTGTTCAACTATTACAAAGGCATCGAGACGATTCCCCTGTTCCACCAGAATTTTGCAGCGCTCAGATAGGCTGCCAAGCCTGCCGAAAGGAACATTGGGGTCAAACCCTAGGAGTCGGGTGCCCAAGGCACAAGACCCGCCGGAGGTGGGCTCTCATCTTCCAGGAGCGCACTGGAATGCGGCTCTGATTTAAGGAAGAGGCTGAATCCGCACTGGAAAAGAGGGTGTAGCTTCCATCATTCAGGCCGGCTCAATCTGCAAACTGGTGATCGTAGAGGCTGCGGTAGCGTCCGCCCTTGGAAAGAAGTGCCTGATGTGTTCCATGCTCCACAATCCGCCCGCCCTCGACCACGAAGATCTGGTCTGCATCCATGATCGTGCTGAGGCGGTGGGCAATCACCAGGGTCGTCCTTCCACGCATCAGCACTTCCAATGCGGACTGGACCAGCCGTTCCGACTCTGAATCCAAGGCGGAGGTCGCCTCGTCCAGAATCAGGATGGGTGCGTTCTTGTAAATCGCCCTGGCGATGGAAAGTCGCTGCCGCTGGCCACCGGAGAGCTTGGTCCCGCGCTCGCCGATCACGGTTTCATACCCCATCGGCAGATGTGCGATGAATTCAGCGGCATGTGCGATCCTGGCGGCCTCCTCCGCACGGGCACGGTCTGGATGGCTGTCCCCGTACGCGATGTTCGCCAGCACGGTGTCATTGAAGAGGATGCCTTCCTGGGTCACGATGCCGATCGCACCGCGCAGGTCTGGCACCCGCAGGCTGCGGATGTCCACCCCATCCACGGTGATCCTTCCGGCGACAGGGTCGTAATATCTCGGCAACAGGTCGGCCAGGGTCGATTTCCCACCCCCGGAGGGCCCCACCAAAGCGATCTTCTGGCCTTTTTCGATCACCAGGTTTACATCTTGCAGCACGTACTCTTCCCTTTCGTAGGCGAAGGAGACATTTTCGAAGCAAATCCGACCGGAGAACTCCTGCATGGGCACGGCATCGGGCATCTCCTTCACGTCCTCCGGAATCCGTAGGAACTCTTCCACCCGCTGGAAGGATGCCACGCCACGCTGTATCCGCGAGAGGGCCGAACTGAACGTCTTGATCGGCTGGATGAAGGATCCGAACAAGGCAACGAACCCGATGAACGAGGAAGGCATCAATTCGCCTTCCCCTGAAAGGATCAGGCTGCCGCCGTAGAGGATGATCGTGACCACGACCCCGACGCTGAGGACCTCGGTCAGCGGGGAGGCCATGTCGCTGCGCCGCTTCACCGAGACCATGAGGTCACGGTATTGATCGTTCATCTCCCCGTAGCGGTTCCGCTCGTACTTTTCGGTCCGGAACGCCTTTACGATCCGGATTCCCGAAACAAACTCATCCACGATCGCGATCAAGACACCCAACCGCTCCTGGCCTGCCCTTGCCTTTCTTTTCAGGGACTTGCTGATGTAGTTGATGAACAGTCCTGTCAGGGGCAGGACCAGAAGGGTAAACAGCGTCAATTTCCAGGAGATCATCAGCAGGCTGGCCAGGATCAAAGCCATTTGGATCGGGTCGCTGACCATGTTTTGCACCGTGCCGATCACAGACTCCTGGACGATTTGCACATCGGTGACCAATACATTGATGATGTTGCCTTTCCGCTTGCCGGTGAAAAAGGACATGCTGAGGATGCTCAGATGCTCGAACAGGCGCGTCCGCATCCAGTGAATAACGCCCTGCTCGAAAGGCGCGATGAAGTAGGAACTCAAGTAACGGAACAGGCTTTTCAGGAAGATGGAGGCTCCGAGTGTAGCACAGAGGCCGTACAGCACCCTGGTCTTGCCATGGGCGACCACCAAGTCCGCGATGAAAATATATCCCCGCTCCATCCAGGAGGGATCGGCACTCGCCCTCGCGGAATCGACGATGGCAGAGGCGTCTGCCTGCTGAAAAAGGATTTGAAGGAAGGGAATGACCAGCGCAATCGAGAAAATGCTGAAGACGTTGTACACGATGAGGCAGGCGAATCCCAAGATTCCTTGGGCGAGAAAGGGTTTTCCATAGCCCAGAATGCGCAAGTATAGCTTCATTTCGTACCTTTGGTCAAAGTTAGATAAAATAGACAGGATGAAAGAGTCGAACCGTCAGAAGAAGTTTGGGAAGCTGCTCCAGAAGGAGATGAGCGAGATCTTCCAGCGGGAGATGCACCTGAAGGGCTCCCCCATGCTCACGGTGACAGTGGTGAGGGCTTCCCCGGATCTGAGGATGGCCAGGATCTTCATCTCCGTGTTTCCGGACGAAAGGGGTGTGACGGCCTTGGCAGAGCTGGAATCCCGCCACCGTGAGATCCGTTCCATGCTGGCGGGCCGCATCAAGCAGCAGGTGCGCTACATCCCCGAACTCCAATTCTTCCTGGACGACACCCTCCTCGAGGTGGAGAAAATGGAGGATCTGCTCAGCAGCCTCCGAAAGCCATCCCAGGATTAGGGCGGTCGCCCCTGTTTCTTGCATGTGCTCCATCCACGAATACATCCTCCTCGGCCTGCTGCTCACCGTCGTCCCCGTGGCGGCGATGGCCATCGCCTTCCTGAACACGAAGTTTGTCCTCCGCAAGCTCATGGGGATGATCCTGGGCAAGGTGCCCGCCTATATCGCTGACCGCTACTTGTTTTCAAGGCAGAATCGCAACGCCATCAACATCATTTCCTTCATCTCCGTGCTGGGCATCACCTATGTGACCTACGTCCTGATCGTGGTGCTGTCCATTTTCAATGGATTCCAGGGGTATATCGAGGGGATGTACACCGCCTTTGATGCCGACCTGCGGGTGATGCCTGCCCGTGGCAAGACAATGTCCGAGTCGGATTCCCTGCTGGCGGTGCTTTCGGCCCTCCCGGGGGTGAGTGCGGTCTCCCCCACGGTCCAGGACAAGGCCATGCTGTCCTACTTCGACAAGCAATACATGGTCGAGGTCAAGGGCGTGAAGCAAGACTACCGCAAAGTCAACCGGCTGGACACCCTCGTCTATGAGGGGGACTACGCCTTTGAAGGTGTGGACGGAAGGCCCCAGGCCATCCTGGGCGGCTCGGTGGCCTACTTCATCAATGCGCGCATCAGCGATCGCCTGAATCCGATGAAGCTCTGGGCGGTGGGCGACGCCTCTGACCTGATGACCAACCCCGAGCAGGCGGTAAGGGGCAAGGATCTGTTCACCGCAGGCTATTTCAAGGTCCAGATGGAATACGACACCCGGTACATCATCACGGATTACGCCTTGGCGCAGGACTTGTTCGATTGGAAAGGCCGGGCATCCACCTATGAGATCGCATTGAAAGATTTCCATGATGCTGAGCCAGTGGCCAGGGAACTCCGCAAGAAACTCGGCCCCCGGTACGAGGTGCAGACCTGGTTTGACATGCACCAGACCCTGTTCCAGGTGATGCAGAATGAGAAGCTCGTGGCCTATTTCATCCTGACCCTGATGCTGCTGATCGCGGCGGTGAACATCATCGGCGGCCTGTCCATGATCATCGTGGAGAAGACGCGTGACATTGCGATCCTTCGTTCCTTGGGTGCTCAGAAGAAGACGATTCGGCGGCTCTTCATCGTGGAGGGGGTGTTTGTGGGGGGAATCGGTGGCGTCGCAGGCATGATCAGTGCCGGCGTATTCACCTGGCTGCAGTCGTCCGTGGGGGTCGTATGCCTGAACGGGGGCGAATCCTTCTCGGACATCCAGTACTTTCCCATCGCGGCATGGTGGGGCGACTATGCGTTGACCTCGATCACCGTGTTCGGCATTTCCGTGCTCGCAGGGATCCTCCCAAGTGCCAAGGCCGCGAATACCAATATCGTGGTGAGCTTGCGGAAATGAGGGAGAGGCCTGGCCAAATCCTCTGAGCACGCCCTTGCGGGTTGCCCATCCTCGTCCGGCCTCACCCTTCCGAACCTTCGACTAGGCTCAGCTGTCGTTTGCGAGGGCAGGCTCCCCTGAATTCAACCGGCGATGCCTTTGGAAAATCGATCCTTCTGTATGCAAAGAGCACAGAAAACGGTGGGCGATGGTCTTGGGAAGCCTGCCTTTGCCTTCATGCCAATCCCGTCTTCTTCGAATTTCAAATCCCTGGGTGGGGTAGGGTGGAGGGGTGCTGGAGGAAGTCCCGAGGGTGGGAGCCACCATGGCCTCCTGCGGAAAAGACGAATCCCCTCCGATGCTGAAATCCATCCACTTCAGGAGACGAAATTCAGCGGCGGAGGGGAGATTCGTAGGTTCAGGTTGCAATCAGCTCCCCTTGCCCGCCTTCCTCATCATTGACCTGGGGCAATGGCTTGGGACGATGATGCGGAATGCTCCACGACGAAGGCCTTCTTCTGCATCTTGCCATTGTAGTTCAGCTTGACGTAGTAGATGCCCGCAGGGATTTCGGTGACCCTGAATTTTAGCAATTTGGCACCTTGATCCAAGATGACCTGCTTCTCCCCGAAGCATTTCCCCTCGCTATTCTCGATGACCAGGTTGACCTCCGTATCCAGGCCCCCACTCAGCTCGGCAGTGAAGGTACTCCCAGGCGTGACACGGTCGCCTTTCAGAAAGTGCATTTCCACGACGTTGGGCGGCCCGTCAGTGACGGCGGCTTTGGATGCAGGTGCTGCGAACAACAGGGTCATCGCAAGAGACAGGATGGCGGTGGTTTTTGTGACCGTTTTCATTGTATTCATGACATTCAGTTTAATTTTTTGAATCATGCCTAATAGACGCGGAACGGGATGGATCGGTTGCACGGCAGAATTTAAATAATGGGGGGAAGACCCCAAAATGTGGCTTCATGGGGTTTAAACCCACATTCGCGATCTTTTTTTCGCAAGATTTTCCCCCGCCGCCGCAGCTTTTGCAGGGGCATCATGGCAGCGGGAAAGCCATCCGCAACGTCAACGTGCATGGCAGCGCATCCGAACAGGGAGGGCAACTCAAGGTTCTCCATGAACTCGCCGCTTCACCTCGGAATCTGGCGGTTACATTTCTTGCATTGGTACATCGGAATGTGCTGGCGTCACCGTTGCTCCTTGTCCGAGCAATGCTGGTACCAACGCCTGTTTTGTTGCGGTTCACATCCAGATGTGCATCGCAAAAGACAATAAAGCCTCTGGGGTAGGCGGATCAGCCTGATTTTTGGCTTTTCTGGGTTAGAACAAGGATAGTTGTGCGGTTTTCTTCGGATAGAAAGTCCCAATAATTATAAATGGGCTTGGTCCCCTCGCATGATTCTGAAGGGTTGTTCCAAGAAATAAATACAAGTCCTTGGTTTTAGCCATGTCGTCGAAATACTTTTTTCTAACGTCCTCGCAGGCTTTAGCCTCGTCTCCCTTGTGTTTCTCTAAACATTTCCAAAATAATACACCAATCTCCCAGTCTTCAATCATCAGAGTGCTTGAACGGTCGTCCTCGTCTGTAAACTTGTATGAGAATTTGTAAGGAAGTTTCTGAACCACTTCAAAAGGATTCTGCGAATCTTTGAAAAGGTCTAATTGCTGGGATTTTGCCTTTA
>JBJOPY010000008.1:0-9335 GCA_046050405.1 Bacteroidota bacterium
GTGGGCGCGTCCAGGACTGTATTCCATACCCGTACCTCATCGAGGTAGCCATCAAAGTATAGTAATGAAAGACCAGCGATAAACTTTCGTCCGATGCTGAACTCATCTCCGAGTTGCGGAATCCAGCCTGAAGTGGACGTGATGGTTCTGTTGAGGGTGCCATTAAGGTACATCTTCACTTCGTGAGTGGAAGAGATGGTGACAGCAATATGGTGCCAGCTTCCACGCGCCTGACTTCCAGTAAAGTACTGGGGTGTACTCGAACCGTCGATGTACCCGAATGCTTGAGTCTGCGCATTATAAATAACAGAAAACCGGCTGATGGAATTGGTCGAGTCATCGAAGGCCATGACCGTTCCAATACCGGTCATCCGTGTGGATCTCGGTTGCACCCATGCCTCCAGCGTGATGCCACCCGAATAACCCGCAGAAGACACCGTGTTGGCAGCGGTATAATTGTTGTTCGCCAGAACGTTATCCATACAGAGATTGGGCGTCCCGCCAGCAGGGGTCAGGTCGATCGAGCCGTTCGTGCCATTGAAGCAGGTGGGATCCGTCTTCGTATGCGTGGCAGTCATCCTTGGACTCACCCAGACCACCGACTGGGCAGTGTCCAAACAGGTGCCATTCGATTCGAGCAGTGAAATCACGTTCGGTCCTGGGGTGTTGAAGAAATAGGAGGGGCTTGCCGCAGCGGAAATCTGGGTGGTGTTTACAAACCAAGCGTAACTAATCACCGCTCCTGATGTCGTATTTGTAAAGGACACGTCTGTACTGGTACAGACATAACTAGAAGGGTGGGTGAAGCTGGGGGTAAATGAACACTGCGCCATGGCAGTTTCAGAGACCATCCCGACCATGATCGGAATCAGCAGCGTGGCAAGAGTCTTTTTTAGAAGAATTCGTGATAGTTGTTTCATAATTGAAGTAGTTAAGTGTTAAATGGGTGAAGCCCATGTCGCCTCAGGAAGGCCACTAGCTCTTGTGAAGGAGCATAGAAATTCTCTGGTTTCTGTCTGAGGCGTACAAGTGGTGCAATCCTCACGATTTTTATCCATCGGGGAGCAAATGTACGTAACTTTTACAAACTTAGCCTCGGATGTTCACCCTGCAACATGCAGGGTTGCAAACAGCCCGATGGTACTATCTACTAAAAAACGCGCTTTTGGACACCATGAATCTCGAGCTCGCGGGAAAGTCGGCTGTCGTCTTCGGATCCCCCCAAGGGATCGGAAGGGTTGCCGCGCTGGAGCTGGCCAGGGCCGGCGCCCTTCGCATCGGCGATCCGCTGGACGAGGCCACAACGTTCGGTGCCATTGTCTCCAAGGACCACTTCGAAGTGGATCTCAGTTGCATCCAGCTCGCCACAGAGGAAGACGGAACCATTGCCTGTGGAGGGGAGCCTGCACCTCCGCCCAATGCACGGTGTGCCGAGGGATGGGCTGCAGCAGCCCATCCCTCGGCACCGGCTTGCCTGCCACTTGCCGCACGAACCAGAGGGATATCTTCGGCCCGGTGGTGACCGTCTCCCCATTTGACACGGAAGGGGTGGTGGTCGGATATGGCAATTGAACGAACGATGGCCTGGCCGCCACCCTGCACACGGACGACCCGCACCGGATCGCCTCTACCCTGGAGTCGGGAATCGTCTGGGTGAACAATTGGCTGGTACGGGATTAGCGCTCACCGTTCGGGGGGAGGAAGTCCTCGGGAACCGGACGTGAAGATGGAATGGAGGCCTTGCATTTTTTCACCGAGGCCATGAATGTTTTCATCCAACTCTGGACCATGACCATCCACCATCTGGATTCTCAGTCGTAAATTTACACCCATGACAATCGATCAAGTCGACGTTTACATCAGCTACGCCCCTGAGGATGAGGGTCAAGTGCGCCGAATCGTGGAGGAACTCGAAGGGGCGGGGCTCAAGGTCTGGTTCCGGGACCAGCCTTCGACCAGCCAGGAAAGCCTTGCCAACCTGCGTCAGATTCTGAACCCTTCCAATTGCCAGGTGGTGGTCTGGAGCAACAACTCGGCAGGATCCGGCAGGATCCAGGCCGAGGCACGGGCTGGAAGTGCCCTGGGAAGACTGGTCGCAGCCCGCATCCACAAGGACATCGCTCCCCCCCGTGACACTAATGCCGTCGCATACGCCGACCTCGTCGGCTGGAATGGCGGCACCGGCCACCGGGGGATGAAGAAGCTGCTCACCGGCATCTGGAACCTCACGGGAAAGGGACGGCAGCCTGACCCGGCGGATGAAGCCTCCAATCCCTCGGCAGCCCCGCATCCGGCGCCAATCCTCGGCTTCGGGGCCAGGGAAGAACACCTGACCCCCGAGCAGAAGGACGAGCGGGCCTGGCAGACCTGCCTCGCCTACAACAACCGCACCTATTACGAGCATTACCTCGCCTACTTCCCGGACGGAAAATACGCCCGGGAGGCAGGCAACCGCATCGCGAGGAAGAAACGCACCAGCATCATCATCGCGGCCTGTGCCATCCTCTATGTGATCGGGCAGATCGTGGCCTCGGTCATCTTGAACATTGACAAGTTCTGAATCCATCCGGTGCCGAACGGGCGGACGCCCGCCGGAATGGAGCGGGTCCCGCACCTTGCATGGACGGAGCATGGATCGGGAGATTCTCCCCGTGAATGTAAGGAAGAGCCATCCTCCGGGCATGAAATATCCTTCCCGCAACAAGGACGAAGCAGCTGCCCTGTCCGCAACATGAGTGATATCAGCCAACAAATGGGAAAGCAACGCTTCGATGTCATCGTCGTGGGGGCTGGCATTGCTGGCCTGGCCGCCGCGTCACTGCTCGCAAATCGCGGGCTGGAGGTAGGGGTGTTGGAGCGGAACTGGATTCCCGGAGGCTGCACCAGTTCCTACCCGCGGCACGGTTACATCTTCGAGGCCGGCGCCACGACCTTGGTAGGCCTCGATGAGGGGATGCCGCTTCGCCGCCTGCTGGATGAGATCCACGTGGGCCTTGCCCCCGTACGGCTGGAAACGCCGATGAAGGTCCATCTCGCGGACAGGCAGGTGGTCACACGCCATGAAAACCTGGAGCGGTGGATCGCCGAGGCGGAGCACGCCTTTGGGGTGCCCGGTCAGCGGGCATTCTGGGAACACTGCATGGGCATCGCCCAGAATGTCTGGCGGACTTCCACGAGACAGTTGCAGTTCCCGCCCTCCCGGATCAGCGACCTCGTCGCAATGGCGCGGAACTTCAGGCCCGGGCAGCTGAGGCTCCTTCCAAAGGCCTTCGTCTCCATGGAACAGCTCCTGGAACGCTTCGGGCTCCATGAAAACCTTCCCTTCAGGGCCTTTGTGGATGAACAACTGCTCATCACCGCCCAGAACCATGCCCCGGAGGTCAATGCACTCTTCGGCGCCACCGCCCTCTGCTACACCAATTTCGGGAACTACTACCTCCATGGGGGGATGATGTCGCTGGTGAAACCCCTCGTGGATTTTATCGAAGGTAGAGGCGGCCGGCTTCTGCTTCGGCATGAGGTGGTGGGGATTCGCCGTATGCCGGAAGGTTATGCTGTCCAGACGCGGAAGCATGGCGGTTTCCAGTGCAGGTTCATGGTTTCTGCCATTCCCCTGAACAATGTGCTTCCCCTGTTCGGCGGGGATCTCCAGCAGCGCTGGGAATCCAGCATCCTGCCACCCGGGGACCTTCGCAGCGCCTTCTCGATGGGGGTCGCCTTCAGGCGGCGGCATGAGCCGGACTGCCTCCACCACCAGATTCACCTGGGCAGTCCGCTGCCGCAAATCGGCGGAAACAGCATCTTCCTCAGCCTGAGCCACCCCCTGGATACGTCCAGATGCAAGGCGGATGAATGCGTCGCCAGCATCAGCACCCACATTTTCGATCCTGGCAGGCACCAGGTCACGGACAAGGCCGAGATCGAATCCTGCATCGTGGACGTCCTCGTCCAGCATGGCTTCCTGGAAAGGGAAGACATCCTCTACCGGCACTCATCCAGCCAGCAATCATGGGAAAAATGGACGGGCCGCGCCCATGGTTTCGTGGGGGGATATCCCCAGTACATGGGCATCAAGCCATGGAAGATGAAGGACGCCAGGCTGGACGGGAAGGGGGCCTACCTCTGCGGGGACAGCACCTACCCGGGCCAGGGAATCCCGGGGGCCTGCCTGAGCGGGATCATTGCCGTCGAGAAGCTGGCCTCCGACCACCGCCTCTAGGGGCGAAGCAGAGGCTCGCCCGCCATCCACTGCCCCAGGATCAGGCGGTGCGCCTCCGGCACCAGCAGGACGAAGCTGATGAGCCAGCCGAGGATCACCAGCTGCAGGAAGACATCCCTCAAGAGCACCTTCGTCGGGCTGCCGCTCTTCTGCTCCACGAAGGTGATCTGCATGTACCGCAGGATCCCCAGCACCACGAAGATCACCGTGAAGAAGAGCTGGTCGGTCTTGAGCCGGTGGGTCACTTCCTCCGAGATGCAGTAGGAGATATAGCTCACGATCGTCACGGAAGCCATCACCATCATCGCACCATTGATGAACTCCAGGTTGTAACCATTGATCGCTTTTCGCACCTTCTTGCCCTCGGCGCTGAGCAGCACATCGTCGCGGCGCTTCGCCAATGCCAGAAACAGCGCGAGGAGGAAGGTGCAGAGCACGATCCACATGGACAGCGGCAGTTCGCCTTCACCGGCCGCTGAACCAATGTACAGCCTCAACACGAACCCCATGCTCAGCAAGGTGATGTCCAGGATCGGGATGTGCTTCAGCCAAAAGGAGTACAGAAGATTGTTGAGGAGGTAGAGGACCGTCAGCCAGAATGCCGCCGGGCTCACGAGGTAGATCCCCACGGCGCCCGCAGTCGCGGAACAGGCCATGATGACCAGGCCATGGAGCACCGGTACGGCCCCGGACGCCATGGGCCGGTCCTTCTTGGTCGGGTGGTTGCGATCGGCTGCGATGTCGACGTAGTCATTCAGGATGTACACCGCGCTTGCCACCAGGCAGAAGAAGAGGGTCACCAATCCCACGCGCCCCAGCAAGGCAAATTCCCTGAATTTGAACGCGAAGAAGAGGGGAAACAGGATGAAACCGTTCTTGATGTACTGATGGGGCCGCAGAAGCCGGATGTATGGGCTGATTTCCATGTAGCTGTGATTACAGTTGACGGGAGATTTCCAAGAATGCACCCGGCCAATCCACTCCGCCGTAGTTTTTGCCGAGCCGCACGATGATCAGGTCCTTTGGCGGATTCACATAAATGAACTGGCCGAGATGGCCGCTGGCCATGAAGTCTCCGCCCTTGGTGGGAAGCCACCATTGGTACTGATAGTACCAGGATGACCCGTTCTGGGCATCGACCATGGTGCTCTCCTCCACCCATCTTGCCGGGAGAAGCTGGTTTCCATTCCAGTTGCCTTGTCGGAGGTACAGCCTTCCGAACTTGGCAAAGTCGCGTGCAGTGGCATTGATGCTGGAGAAGGCCTTCTCCATCCCGTTCTTCCGCTGGTCAATGCTCCAGGTCGCAGGATGCTCCGTGCCCATCCGCCCCCAGATCTTCTCGTTCATGTACTGCGTCAGTGACTTTCCAGTGACGCGGGCCACGATCTCGCCGAGGAGCTGGGTGTCAATGCTCCTGTATTTGAAGTAGGTCCCCGCAGGCATGTCCTTCCGAAGACGGGCTACCTGGCGGTGCAGGTGGCGGCCATAGTACAGGCGTGCCACGCCTGCAAAAGGATTGAAGTAATTCTCGGCATGGCGGATTCCAGAGGTCATCTGGAGCAGGTGGAGGATCTTCACATCGTCCACTTCCTTCCCTTGCATTTCCGGGAGATAATCCACCATGGGATCCTCCACGCTTCTGATCAGCCCGTCTGCGATGGCGCAGCCGACCAAGGCCGAGGTGTAGCTCTTGGCCATCGAGAAGGAGGGCACGATGCTGGCAGCATCGTACCCGTGAAAATACCGTTCGAAGAGGATCGCATCCTTCTGAATGACCAGGAAGGCCACCGTGCGGCTCCTCCTCAGGAGACTGTCCAGATGCCAGCGGTGGTTTTCATGCGTGATCCGGATGTCCTTGTTGCGGATCAGCGACCCATCGGTCTGCGCGAAGCGGAATGGTTCGGCTGACTGTGCGAGCGTGCGGGAGGGAAAGCGCTGGTAGTCTTGGATGCCGCTGGAATTGAAGACGAGCATCCTCCCGATGGTGCAGCCGGACAATAGCAGCAGGAGCACCGCAACTCCCAGGACAGAACCCTTCTTCCTCATCCGGGGCAAATTAGGCAAAAAACAAATGGGAAAACACCTTCAATCCCCGGCGAAGCGATTGGATCGGCCTTGACGGACTGGATCAGGGACGGGAGGCGACAAGGGCCGTCGGAATCGCTAACCATGGATCATTTCCTTCTCCCCGTAGCGGCTGATCACCTCCGCTTCGAACACGAGCATCTCCTCCCATCGCCTGACCACCTCAGCCGGAGGGCAGTACTGCCTGGCAAGTTTGAGGAAGGTCGTGTAGTGCCTCGCTTCTGAAGCCATCAAGTCATGGTAGAATTCCGCCAACTCCCTGTCGGAGAGATGGTCGTGGAGCACCTTGAAGCGTTCGCAGCTCCTGGCCTCGATCATGGCTGCAAACAGGAGCTTGTCCAGCAGCAGCATCTTCCGGTCCCTTCCCTTGCGGACAAATTTGTTTAACTCATTGACATACAAGTCTTTACGTTCATTGCCGAGCGTGAATCCTCGCTGCTGGATGATCTGATGCACCATCTTGAAATGCGCCATCTCCTCCCGTGCCAGATCGGTCATGCAGTCCACGAGCTCGGTGAGCTCTGGAAACATGACGATGAGCGTGATGGCATGGCTTGCCGCCTTTTGCTCGCAAAAGGCATGGTCCGTCAAGATCTCGGACACATTTCCTTCGACGACATTCCTGACCCATCGGGGGTCGGTCTTCAGTTTCAGTCCCAGCATGGTGCGAATCTCGGAAAAATCCGAGGATTCCGAGACCTCGCATTCAGGGCCAGGCCGGGATCGGAGCCGTGGCGTCCGCATGAAATGCTGCTCCCTCGAAAACGGAATCAGGAGCGGCCTGCCCTAGACGATTCCCACCTTTCGCTGAGCCTGACCCGGGTCACCCATCGCAATTCAGCTGCGCCATGCCACCGCAAAATGTCCCCTTGGGCCCGCCTTCTGGATTTCCGCCGATTCCCCTCCCGGAGGACAGTTCCATTGTTATTTATTGCAATTAACAATGGAACCGGTGCAAAATGGAGGCTTTGACCCTGCCGTAAGGACCCTGCCAGGCACCCACTGGATGCGTTGTAGCAAAGGTCTCCCTTTTGACACCGTTTGGTGAACCATCCCCTCGGATCATGCCACCTCGCAAACAATCTCGTTTCGGATTAGTCTAGGAAATGATTAAGGGTAATCCAGTCGCATACATGTCTCGATTCGTTTTGATAGGAACAATCCTCGCCATCCTTGTCGCGGTGGAGTTCTACATCTACTTCGCCCTCAGGTCCACTTTTCGCACAGGATGGATGGTAAGGGCGGTAAAGGTCGGCTATTTCATCTCCCTTGGTGTGGAGCTCGCCGCGATCGCCACGATTTTCACCATCTTCTCGGGCGGCTACGGCAGATCGAATTTCTGGGTCAACCTTCTGATGGGGACTGGGTTCATCCTTCTGGTATGCAAGCTCATGCTGTCCGTATTCTTTTTGGTGGACGATCTCGTTCGCCTGCTGCAGTGGCTGTTCAAGAAGGGCACAGCGGTGGTGGGCAGCGATCCCGATCCAGTGGTCATGCCCGGCCGTCGGAAATTTGTCGGGCAGTTGGGGATAGTGGTCGCAAGCATCCCGTTCGCCGGGGCCATTTACGGAATGGTCAAGGGGAAGTACGATTTTACACTGCACCATGAAACGCTTCGATTCTCCGACCTGCCGGAAGCCTTCGACGGGATGAGGATTGTCCAGATTTCCGACATTCATGCCGGCACATTCGACAGCATTGCGGGCGTGGAAGCCGGGATCGGCCTGATCGCGGCGCAGAAGCCGGACCTGATCCTCTTCACAGGCGATTTGGTCAACAATCTGGCTACCGAGGCTGATCCTTATATCGAACTATTTGCAGGGCTCTCGGCACCCATGGGCAAGTTTTCTTGCCTCGGAAACCATGATTATGGCCATTATTATCGATTCGATTCGGAAGCGGAAAAGATGGCCAACCAGGCCGCAATACGGACGCAGAATGCAAGGATGGGCTTCCGTCTGCTGAACAATGCCCATGTTCGCATTGAGAAGGAGGGTCAGAGCCTGGTACTGGCAGGTGTGGAGAACTGGGGGGCGCCTCCATTCCCGAAGTATGGGGACTTGGATGCAGCCTTCGATGGCGTCGCTGATCACGACTTCACACTGCTGATGTCCCACGACCCATCACACTGGGATGGACAGATACGCGGACACAAGAAGCATGTCCATGTCACCTTCAGTGGCCATACCCACGGGGCGCAGTTTGGGGTGGAGATCCCGGGGGTGAAATGGAGCCCGGCACAATGGCGGTACCAGCAGTGGGCGGGATTGTACACTGAGGGCCGTCAGCACCTCTACGTCAACAGGGGGTTTGGACACATTGGCTTCCCGGGTCGCATCGGAATTTGGCCCGAGGTCACGCTCATCGAACTCCGGAAAGGCTGATGCCCGGGAGGCCTCACCTTTCGGGGACTCCATCAAGGGGAAGACCGGGGAGGTTGGGCGGAGTGGGATGAAAATCCAGGGGAGATGCCCGGTTGGCCGGCGGTCTGCATCCAAATCTCCCAGCTCGCCTCCGCTTGCCGGATCAGCATGTCCATCCCGTTCGACGTGGCACAGCCATGTGCCTTTGCGATCTTCAGCAGCTGTGTCTCGCCGGGGTTGTAAATCAAATCAAAGACCAGGCTCTCCCCCGCGAGCGTGTCATAGGGCAGGTCGGGCCGCCCCTCCTCGTGTGGTGCCATCCCGACCGGAGTGCAGTTGACGATCAGCCGGTATGCTTGCAGTCCCTGAGTCTTCAGCAAATCATATCCCAGATCGAAATCACCTTCCGGTGTCCTCGATGCATTCCAGATCTCATCAAACCCCCCATAATGCTCCAGCGCATACCTGACCGCCTTGGCGGAGCCTCCCTTTCCGAGGATGAGGGCCTTCCCACCCGGTACACCTGCGTAAACCTGCGCGATGGAATCCCTGAATCCGATGACATCCGTGTTGTGCCCGATCAGCTGGCCCTCCCGGAACTGGATCGTATTGACAGCTCCGATGGCGGCAGCGGTTTCGCTGAGACCGTGCAAATGGGGAATGATGGC
>JBJOPY010000009.1:0-4294 GCA_046050405.1 Bacteroidota bacterium
GTCGAGGACGCCCTGGCTATGGCCATGGGCTGTATCGACAGTGACCACATCCACATTTGCATGCACCAACGCCGAGATTCGGTCCATCGTGTCGGCTGCAACGCCGACTGCCGCCCCCACGCGGAGACGGCCGAGGGGATCCTTGCAGGCATTCGGGAAGTTCTGCTTCTTGAGAATGTCCTTGTAGGTGATCAAGCCGGTCAGCCGCCCGTCCCGGTCGACGACAGGCAGCTTTTCGATCTTGTATCGCTGAAGGATCTCCTCAGCCTCCTCCAGGGTGGTTCCAGCCGGTGCAGTGATCAAATCCTGGGATGTCATCAAGCTGCCGATCGTACGGCCATCCGCAACCTGGAATCGAAGGTCGCGGTTGGTGATGATGCCCACCAGGATACCGTCTGCATTCACGATGGGGATCCCCCCGATCTTGTTCTCGGACATGATCATGGAGGCACGCGCCAGGGTGTCGTCAGGGCTCAATGTGATCGGATCCACGATCAAGCCGCTTTCATGGCGTTTGACGCGGCGGACGTGCTCCACCTGCGCTTCTATGGTCATGTTTTTGTGGATGAAGCCGAGCCCACCCTCCACGGCCATGGCTATCGCCATTTGGTACTCCGTGACGGTGTCCATGGCCGCAGTCACGAGCGGAATGTTCAGCTTGATCTCGCGGGTGAGATGGGTGGCCGTGCTGACGTTTCTCGGGAGCACCAATGAATGGGCCGGCAACAGCAACACGTCGTCGTAGGTGAGACCTTCGAAGAGGATTTTATGGGAAAATGGCATTGTGCAAATATTTTTGATATTTGCCAGGCAAAGCTAGCAAAGAAAAGCAGAATGGGGCGGCGAAGATTTGTGTTCTTGCCGGAATCCGTTGGATCCACGATTTTCTACCAAGGAAACTCTGCGATCAGGTATTCCTCCCCCTTGACCATCGCTGTGATCCCGATCTTGCCCTCCACTTCGTACACCTTGGGATCGACATCGGGATTCAGCATCACGTTGTCCCGGATCAAGTCCACTCCCAGGGAGTCCTCGGCAGCATAGATCTGCATCAGGAAGTCCTCGCGGCGGAGGCTGTTTCCCGCCAAATACTCCAGGGCCTTGGGGGACATTTTCCAGCCGAGGCCATTGAGGATCAGCAGCGCGTCATCAGCCTGATAAGTGGCGAGCCTGCGCTTCTTGTGATGGCGCGCACCACCGATCCAGCTATTGACCACGCGCTTGAGACGTTGAAACTCTGACATGACGTTATCTTCTTGTATGGACTCAAAGGTATCACTTTTAACGGCAATAGTGGAAGTCGTGTTTTTTAGTGGCGATGACCACGGACACCGGTCCAGCCGCCGGTGCTTTCCCCATTCACGGCATCTCGGAGACTGTCGGCCAGGGGGATGGCCCCGCAGGCAGCAAATCGCCGGAGGCCTTTCGGATCCGATCCCTTTTCGCCAAATTCCCTCCCGGCCGATCGTATTTTGACTAATTTGCCATCCAATGAGAGATGGACTCCAAATCGCCGTCATCGGGGGCGGAGCCGCCGGATTCTTTGCTGCGATCCGATGCGCGGAGCTGCATCCGGCGCACCGGGTGACGATCCTGGAGCGCGGAGGCGACTTCCTGGAGAAAGTCCGCATCTCCGGCGGTGGTCGTTGCAATGTCTGCCCGTCCGAGTCCGTCCCTCGGGAACTGGTGAAGCACTATCCCCGCGGTGGAAGGGAATTGATGGGCCCCTTTCATTCGTTTTCCAGCAGCGATACGGTCGAATGGTTTGAGCGCAGGGGCGTGGCACTGAAAACCGAGGAGGACGGGCGCGTGTTTCCCGTCACGGACGATTCAGGAACCATCGTCGCCTGCCTGCGGAATGCCGCCAAGGCGGCACGCGTGGGGATGCTGTCCAGGCAGACGGTCGTCGGCCTGAAACCCCTGGATGGAGGCTGGCAGATCGAAATCGCCGGGGGAAGCCCGGTCATCGCCGACCGCGTGCTCCTTGCACCGGGCAGTTCGAAAGCAATTTGGGCGATCCTTGGGAACCTTGGGCATGCGATCGCGACGCCGGTACCGTCCTTGTTCACCTTTAATGTCAGCGATTCACGGATAGAAGGGTTGCAAGGCCTGTCCGTGCCCAATGCGAGCGTGCGTGTGGGGAAAGGCCTGCGGGCGGACGGCCCCTTGCTGATCACGCACTGGGGAATGAGCGGCGGTGCGATCCTGAAGCTGAGCGCATGGGGAGCGCGTACGCTGGCAGGCATGGGCTATCGATTCGAATGTGAGGTGAATTGGTTGGGTGGAACCACATTGGACCAGATCCTGGAGCGGATTCGTCGGGAAAAGGAGGTGCAGGCCCGTCGCAAGGTGCAGGGCAAGAACCCGTTCGGGATCCCCAACCGCCTATGGAACGCACTCTGCGAGGCTGCAAGGATCCCCGACCATGCCAACTGGGCCGACTTGGGCAAGCCACAGATTCAATCATTGGCGGCGGAGCTGGTCGCCGGCATCTATCAGGTCACAGGAAAGGGCACCTTCAAGGAGGAGTTCGTGACCTGCGGTGGCGTGCAACTGGGCGAGGTGAACTTCAAGACGATGGAAAGCAGGCTGCTTCCAGGGATCTTCTTCGCAGGGGAGGTTCTGGACATCGACGCAGTGACTGGGGGCTACAACTTTCAAGCGGCCTGGACGACCGGCTGGATTGCGGGGACGGCGATCGGAAATTGAGGCGAACAATGCTGGCGGACGTTGACCGGGGTTGCCCGTGAAGGCAAAACCGATTCCCAGTGTTCCGCATCCGATGAAAATGGCTGCCGTCTTCCGATTCTCGTCCGCTCCATGCTATCATTGCACCAAATCCGTCAAGCGATGAATCCTCCCCATTTCCCTCCGCTGGCTACGATCCTCTTCCTCGGGGTCACAGTCTTCGTGTTCGGGGCCGTTGTCCAGGGGCTCGTGGTGGGTCTGCGCGGCATCCGCCACCCGCACTACACCAGCGTCCTGTACACGGTCATTTTTGCCATGCTGGCTTGGCTGGCGGGGTTGCTGCTGCTCAGCAGCAACGGGTTTTTTGCGGACTTCGAGTCCATGCCGCCCAAGGTGCTGCTAGCCCTTGCAGTGCCGCTCGTGACGATGCTCGTCCTTGCCTTCCACCGCTCCTTCGGGGATTTGCTGGACAACATCCCCATGAAGGCATTGATCTACTGTCAAGCGTTCCGCGTCTTGGTGGAACTCGTGCTCTGGCTGAACTACCAAGCAGGGGTCTGCCCCCGCCAAATGACCTTCGAGGGCTGGAACTATGACATTGTCGCGGGTGTCACGGCACCGTTTGCAGCCTACATCGCCTTCGGAGGAGGCAGAAGGAACAAAATTCTCGCGATCGCCTGGAATCTGGCCGGCATGGCCCTCCTTGCCAATATCCTCGTCATCGCCATCCTGTCCGCGCCTCAGCTCGGCGTCCTCACCCCGCCGAATCACATGGTCGCCTATTGGCCGATGATCTGGCTTCCGGGATTTGTGGCGCCCTTTGCGATGCTGCTGCATTTGTTTTCGCTGCGGCAGCTCATGCGGATGGACTAGCCGTGCCGAGGAAGAGAGGCCAAGGCCGGAGCCTATCCGAATCAGGGGTGGCGGGATGGCCTCCGCTCGAATGCCCCTCCGCTCCATGGAGACCAGACGGTTCGGGACATGAGTTTTGCGGTTGATCCAAGTGTGGGCCGAAAAGCATAATTTTGCAGTACATTTTCGAGAAAATGGAAGAAAAGATCAATGCCGTCCATGCCGAACTCGCCGCCTACGCGGGCAAGGACGCAGAGGAGTTCAAGCGGCTGTTCACGGGCAAGAAAGGCGCCATCAGCCTGCTGTTCGATGATTTCAAGGAACTGCCGGGCCCTGAGAAAGGCAAGTTCGGCAAATTGCTGAACGAGCTCAAGAACGCTGCGACCGTTCGGTTCACGGAACTGCAGGCAGCTGCCCCTGCGAGGCGGAGCGGAAAGGCTCCCGATGACCTGACCTTGCCGGGCGATCCCCATTTCATGGGTTCGCGGCATCCGTTGTCGATCGTGCAAAACCGGATCGTCTCCATCCTCGAGAAGATCGGATTTGTCATCGCCGATGGCCCTGAGATCGAAGACGACTGGCACAACTTCACTGCGCTGAACATGCCCGAGGATCATCCTGCCCGTGACATGCAGGACACTTTCTTCCTCAGCCATGGCATGCTCCTCCGCACCCATACCAGCAACGTGCAAATCCGCGTGATGCGGGACCAGCGGCCGCCCATCCGCATCCTTGCCCCGGGAAAGGTTTTCCG
>JBJOPY010000010.1:0-23479 GCA_046050405.1 Bacteroidota bacterium
CAGATGGGGTCAAGGTGGCTGTCCCGTCGTTGCCGCTGGTCTGGGGTGTGGACGAGGCGGAAGCTGTGACCGAGTCAGGTTCCGTGATGGTTATGGCCTCGACCAGCTGGCAATTGGAACCCCGTGCCGACTTGACCTTCTATGACGCACAGGACGGCACCTTGACCCTCACGATGCAGGACACTCATGGGAAGACACTGATCCACAATGAGATACAGTCCACGAAAGGAAGCAATGCCATCCGCCTTGATCTCAGCGGCCTGGATTCCGGCATCTATTATGTCAGTCTCAGGGGCGCAAACGGAAGGCTTACCAAGAAACTGGTGAAACTCTGACCACGGCGATATTATTGGATAAATTCAGAGAGGGATTGCCTTCTCAGGCTTTTTCGTTTTCGCTTCATTTTTTTGCACCTATGGGCAACCTATCGTTCCCATGTGCGTAGGTGAGTCCATGTTTCGCTTCGCATCTGGATTCTCCTTGGTCACACTCTCTTTTCAGGTTGCTGCCTTCGGGCAGATCCAGTGGCATGCCGATACCTTACCCTCTGACGCATTGATCCGCTTGTATGAATTCCAAGTGGAGGTGCCTCTTGGGCAGACCTTTGTCACCACAGGCCGATGCCAAGGCTTTACCACCACCAGGTATTCATTGCCATCGGACAAGCCGAAGCCGGTCTGTGAGGTGGATACGACGTCTGACCAGCACCTGCATGTGACATTCTCCATGGGCGACCATACTCATCAGCTGGCTCAGAGCCATGCCTCCCTGCGAGCAGGTAATGGAGGGAGCCACCGTGTCGCTGGAAGCATAACGATTGATGACGCCCCCTCCAGATACGTCATGGAGCTGAAACTTGATCCAAATGCGGAAGTAGTCATGAACATGGATTTAGGCTACGGGAGTGCAAGACTGGATCTCTCCGAGGCACACATCCGGGGATTGCAAATCGTATCCGGAGCAGCCGACCTGGTCGTATTTTACAACAAGCCAAATGCCATACCGATGAAATTCATGCACCTGAGCAGCGGAATGTCCAAGATTTTTGTTCGAAATTTAGAGAATTCCAGGGCTGAGAATATCTTCATCGAGAATGCGATGGGCGAGACCAAGATCGTAGTAGGCAATGCCATCCAAGCAAAGAGCATGGTCACGATTGATGTCGGATCGGGAAGTTGCGCCTTGGTTGTCCACCGTGACGCCCCCGTCAGGATTGTGGTCAACAGTACGATCTTTCCATCCTTTTCACCGCCTGAAGGATTCCTGAAGACCAGTGACAACACCTTCTGCACACACTCATACAAGGTGCACTCACAAGAGGCGATGACTATCGTAGTGGACTTGGGATTGGGATTAGGTAGCTTTGAAATGATTCCATTCGAATAAGCACTCCTATGCGAAAATGTAATGATGGGCTAAGGGGAATCGCATACGAAACCTATTCAAGCTCACATTCGTTCAACGGTTATGCGAAAGGTCGCCCATGATTTACCATCTCCACTGAGAATTTGAACAAGGATTGAGAAAAGCACTCTTCATACCGCTGGGCTTCATAATTCTCGTTGCTTGCAGCGATGCACCTGTATTTCCAAATGAGCCGGAGATATCCTTTGTGAGCATCACACCAACGGTTGCCACTCAATTCACCGCCGATGAAATTCGAATCACGTTTCACTATCAAGATGGTGACGGAGATCTGGGCTACATCGGGGATCCTACCGACAACTTGTTCCTAGAAGACATGAGGTCCGCGTTCACAACTGATTCTGCACGTTTTGTAGCCTATTCATTTGCCAGTCTCACACCGCAGGCGCGTAAACCCTCGATACAAGGCGATTTCTCCCTCGTTCTGACGACCCCGCCCTGGGAGCCCAATGAAGAACCGCTGGAATTTCAAATCTTCATCGTAGATCGGGCGGGCAATCGAAGCAATATCATTCGAACTACGCCGATTATTGTACGTCAATAGCCATGGCAAGCACGGTCAGCGTCGAATATTACCCGATAGCAAGCGCGTGCAGCCAGGTAGAAGCGATTCGGATCCAGATGCTGCTCGATCGCTCCGGGCTAGAATATCGAATGCACAGAAACAACCTTTATTCGATATATGGCGACATCGCAGTCTCCTTTGCAGGGCCGATTCAATTCTTGATTCCCAGAGCCCATAAGGAGCATGCAGAGGCACTGTTATTGGAGCTGTTCTCTGTGGATGCAGAAAACCTGCCTCACCAGTGCCCTGCCTGTGAGGCTACAGTCCTGAAAGGTGTCTGCGACTGCCCCAATTGCGGCCTCTTTCTGGGTTGATTCCTTAGATTTGCCCTGATGGCGGTTTTCAATTTCTGGAAACAGGAGATCACTTATCTGAAAAAGGTAGGCCCAAAGCGTGCAGAGTTGCTGAAAAGTGAAGCCGGCATTGTGACATTTGGCGACTTGCTGACCTATTTCCCGCGCAAGTATGTCGACCGTTCACAGGTGCTTCGCATCCGGGACATTCGCTCGGAGATGTCCCAAGTGACTCTTCTGGGCAGAATCACGGACATGGAGGAAGTCAAAACTCGGAAAGGAAGCCGTCTCAATGCCACTTTTGCCGACAAATCGGGTGAAATCGAACTGGTTTGGTTTAAGAGTGTGAAGTTCATTCAGGAGACGCTGAAGATCGGTGAAGAAATCATCGTTTTTGGAAACCCTAGGATTTTCGGAAAGGATATTCAGATCGCCCATCCAGAGATCGAAAAGGGCAAGAGCCCTGAAGATCTAGCCAATAGCCTGAGGATTATTCCACTCTATGCCTCCACAGAGAAGCTCAAGAACGCGGGACTAGACTCCAAGGGGTTTCGTGGAATCGTCAGCAGCATGATGGAAATGGGCAAGGACGAAATCTTCGAGAACCTCTCCCCTGCCATCACGCAAAAATACAAGCTGCTCCCTCGCAAGCAGGCTCTCATACAGATCCATTCCCCAGACGATTTTATGACCCTTCGAAATGCTCAGGATCGCTTGAAGTTCGAGGAATTTTTCTTTTTCCAGCTCATCATGGCGCATCGAAAGCTGGTGGAAATGCCGCTTCGGCCAAGCCATCCCTTTCCGGTGGTCGGAAAATACTTCCATGAATTCTACGAGCGGCACATTCCCTTTGAACTCACGAATGCACAGAAGCGGGTGCTTCGGGAGATCCGCTCAGATCTCAGGATGCCGATCCAGATGAACCGGCTGGTACAGGGCGATGTCGGTTCGGGGAAGACGATGGTGGCCTTCATGTCGATCCTCCTGGCACTTGACAATGGCTACCAAGCGGCGCTGATGGCTCCGACCGAGATTCTGGCTGAGCAACACTTCAGCAAGATCATGGGCTATTGTCAACCCTTGGGGCTGAAGGTAGCGATGCTTACGGGGAGCGTAAAAGGATCTGCTCGCATGCAGTTGCTGGTAGAACTGCGCGAAGGGCAGATCGACATTCTGGTGGGTACACATGCCCTCATCGAAGACCATGTCAAGTTCAAGCGTCTCGGCCTAGTCATCGTTGACGAACAGCATAAGTTTGGCGTGATGCAGCGAGCCAGACTATGGGGCAAAGCAGATCTCAGCCCGCACAACATGGTAATGACCGCCACACCGATCCCGCGCACCCTGGCACTCACTTTGTTTGGGGACATCGATGTGAGTCAGATTGACGAATTGCCTCCAGGACGCAAGCCTGTACTGACTGCGGTACGCACCGAGGCGCAGCGCCTTCAAGTGTTTGGCTTCATGCAGAAGGAGATAGAGGCAGGGCGTCAGGTCTATGTCGTTTATCCGCTGGTGGAGGAGAACGAAAAGCTGGATTTCATAGCGGTCACGGAAGGTTATGAAGCGATGAAGAGACGCTTCCCCGAATTGCAAATTGGCATTGTACATGGGCGCATGAAGCCGGAGGCAAAGGATCTCGAGATGCAGCGGTTCAAGCGTGGAGAGACCAAGATCCTGGTTGCTACGACAGTGATCGAGGTCGGCGTGGACGTGCCCAACGCTTCCGTGATGATCGTAGAGAATAGCAACCGCTTCGGCCTTTCGCAGCTGCATCAGTTGCGTGGAAGAGTAGGGAGGGGAGCCGATCAGAGCTATTGCATCCTCATGACGGGCGAGAAGACCAGTGAAGACGCCAAGAAGCGCCTACGCGCCATGGTGGACACGCATGATGGCTTCAAGATCGCAGAAATCGATCTCAAGCTTCGTGGACACGGCGACTTCCTCGGTACCCGCCAAAGTGGAAGCATCCCTGAGCTTCGCCTGGCCAATTTCTTTGATGATGGGGCCATCTTCGAGATCGGGCGAGAGGCAGCCTTCGATCTCATCAGGGACGACTCTTCGCTTTCCAAACAAGAAAATCAAGGGATCCGAAACTATCTCGAGCAGTATCAGAAGAAGTATGGCTTCCTGAAGGACATTGTCTGATCGAGTGCTTAATTGGAATGCACTTGCATTCAGGAGCGGCTCCCTGCTGGATGGCTCCAGTAGATGTTAGGCAAATCTGGGCCAGTATCGGAAGATAAGTGGTTCTGTATGTGCATCATCCACGGAAAGAGGTGGCGGACAAGGCCATCAGCTGACGAATACGGATCACTACAGGGTGCCTTCAGCCATCGAAGTACCCTCTCAGGAAGCGGAGGGAGCTTCCTCTCCAAACTGTCACGCCGAATAGGCGGGCCTATGGTAGCACCCCTGGGAGGAGTCCCATGCACTTGATTCGACAAATTGGTTACTTTAGTTTTGGATGTTCCAGATAAGGAAGGCTTACGCATTCAGCTTTCTAAAGAGGGACAATGATACTTCTCGATCATGCTGCAACGCCCGGCTCAATTCTTCCAGGCTTGCAAATTTCGCATCGGGCCTGATCCACTGTAGAAACTCTACCCGCACGGCTCCGCCATAAATGTTCTGGTCAAAATCGAAGAGGTGGATTTCGATGCCCAAGGGGAAATGATTCCCTACGGTCGGCTTCCTACCGATGTTCAGCATGCCTGGGTGAGCCTGCCCATTTACCCAAAGCCGGGCAAGATACACGCCTTCGGCGGGGATCAGCTTATACGGATCGTCCGGGAGGATGTTGGCCGTGGGGAACCCAATTGTTCGTCCAAGTTTCTGTCCTTCGACCACCTTCCCGCTGAGGCTGTAATCATATCCGAGGAATTTGCGGGATGTTTCCAAGTCACCCAGCAGGATGGCATTCCTAGCTTTGGTGCTGCTCACATTGGCGTTGTCAATCTGCTTCACCGGGATTTCCTCCACTTCGTAACCATATTGCCTGGCACCCAGTTCCAGCTCCTTCATACCCCCTCCCCTGTTCTTGCCGAAATGGTGGTCGTAGCCGACCACGATTCGCTTCATCCCCACCACTTTCACGAGAACCTCCGAGATGAATTCAGAGGAATTTTGTTGGGAAAATTCCATCGTGAAAGGGATCAGCAGCAGTTTGTCGATCCCGAAAGCCTCAAGTGCGGTGATACGTTCTTCTATCGATTGCAACATTCTCAGGCTGTTGTCTTCCGGGTGGAGTACGAGTCTCGGATGTGGATGAAATGAGATAACGACGCTTTCTCCTCCGATCTCGCGGGCGGCGTGGATCAGTCGCCAGAGTATCTTCTTGTGTCCCAGGTGTACGCCGTCGAAAGTCCCGATCGTGGCAACGGACTGAGTCCCCTTATCAAAACTGTCCAAGCTTCGGAAAACTTTCATCCAGACAAAATTATCACGAATTGCCGATAAGCAAGCCCATTTGGAAGTCCAGGCGCACTGAGTTAGTCCCGGTCCGGAAGTTCATTTGCCTGATTCAATGTTCTGGGTAGCGGCCATCGTCTCCCTGAGTCCCTCGATGGAAAGGGCATCCTCCACACGGTACTCGCCGATCCGCATGCGGCGCAATTCGAGGATATAAGCTCCCACCCCGAGTACCTGACCGAGGTCATGCACCAGGGAACGGATGTATGTGCCCTTACTACAGCGAATCCGGGCTCTAGCCCAGTCTGGCGCCCTGAATTCCAGTAGGTCATAGGAAAATACCGTGATCGTGCGGGGCTTGATGTCGACTATATTTCCTGACCTAGCTGATTCATAGGCCCGCTTTCCACCCACTTTCACTGCGGAAAACTGCGGGGGGGACTGACTGATGGCTCCCTTGAACCTTTCAATAGCCTGATCAACCATTTCAATTGTCAGGTGGGAACAATCCTGCGGATTTTCAGGAGGAAACTCGGCGTCGTAGCTCGGCGTGGTCGCCCCTAGACGGAATTCCACCAAATACTCTTTTTCCTGCGCCTGAATCTTGTCGATGGTCTTTGTCAACCTTCCCGTGCAGAGGACGAGGAGTCCCGTTGCCAGCGGATCAAGCGTTCCGGCATGGCCGACCTTTTTTGACTTGATCAGTGAGCGCACCTTTCTCACCACGTCAAATGAACTCCAGCCCTTGGGTTTGTCGATGAGCAATACCTCGCCAGCTTGAAAATCCATGTGAAGCACTTGGTAGATAGCAGCGCGATGTAGATCAGCGCCTACAGTGAATCGCTCTCCGCCAAATCAATTGTACGAGGCCTTGGAAAACTTGGAGTCGTTAGCGGCCGTGGTTGGGCTGCCACCTTTTTTGGAGCGAGCGAGGATGCCCCATGCGATGACGACATGGCCGGCGATGATCAGCGGCGGAGAGACGTACAGTGCAAGCGAAAACTCCCTGGCGTCAATGAAATTCTCTGTACTCATGAGAACGTAGCCCAGAATGATCAGAAATAGCCCGCCGATAATAATATAAATGTTGAGGTTCTTAAGTGGATTCTGCATTTCAATTATTGATTTACATGAGCTGGTCTAGATCTTTGTGAAGGAAGCGGCTTACCGCCCATGTACTACTCAACCAGCCCAAAAACGTTCCAAATGTAATGATTCCTGCGGACAATAGCATGAATTCCCGACGCATCAGCAAATCTTGTGTCGAAAATCCGTCCATCTCGAAGCCACCTAGCCCGAGATCCAAAAACGAAAGCGCAACGACCAAGCCGATAAGCAAGAGGTCTGCAAGCAGGGCTCCGAGCATCCCCTGCAATATCCCCATCCGCACAAACGGCCACCGGATGAAGGACGATGTGGCTCCGATCAACTGCATGGTTCTGATCATCAACCTCTTCCCAAATATGGCCAATCGAATCGTATTGTTCACGATGTAAAATGCAATCAAAGTGACAATGATTCCGATCACCACTCCAAACTTGAGGAAACCATAGGTATTGGTGCGCAACTGCTCGATTTCCGCCATAGGAAATGTAACATCTTGAACGGTTAGAAACGTCTGTTCTTCCAGAAGCTGCTGCATCTTGGCCACACTGTCCGTTTGAATCCATTCGTGCTTGAGTTTCAGGTTGTAGCTAGCTGGAAAGGGATTGAGGCCATCCATGATTTCCATAAACTCTGTGCCGTTTTCCTTTTCCCAAATCTTACTTGCATCTGCCTTGGAAATGAAGCGGATCTCCTTGATGAAAGGCTGCGCCTTCAAAAAGGACTCGAATGCAATCCGCTTTTCCTCCGCCACATGGTCGGGAAGCTCGACGAATACCTCGAAATTCTCTTGGGAATAGGTGAACAACAAATGGCTGTAGATCGCTCCGACAGCAAAAATGTTCAGGAAGAACAATACCAATGCGATCGTGATCAATGATCCCCAGAAGGTGCTCCGGGTCTTTGATCTTAGGAAATTCTTTGTTCGTGCCATGAGATCAATGCTACATCAGCTATGCGAATCCCACATGGCCGGAGCTGGCAGCTGAGATGCCATCGGCCAAAGTAAAGCAACTTGTTCGAACATTCGTCCATACTCTGAGGATCAGTCGTATATTCTGAACAGCACGGGCAGCATGACCTGCTGGCGGACTGGCTTTCCGTTTTGTATGGCGGGTGCAAATTTGGTTTCCCGGATCAGTCTCTCGGCTTCGGCCTTGGTCCCTCCACCGAGGTCCCGCATCGCCTTGACCCCGCTGGTGGTGCTGTCAGGCTCCACGTAAAAGGAAACCATGATGTCGCCTGTGATGCGCTGTTCGTGCATTTCTGGCAGGTACCGCATCCGTTCGCCAAGGCTTTTATACAACGCAGCGTTTCCGCCGGGATATTCCGCATCCCGCGTCGTCTTGACCACGAAATTCACTGGTGATCCATCTTGGATCTCAGTCTGAGAGAATGCCGACAGGACGAAAGCGGAAAAAAACAACAATGGAGCCAGTGTTCGCATATTTTCTTGAAATATAAGAAGTCAAACAACGGCAAATTAAAGCAATTATCCAGCCCAAAATTAATTTTGGGCTTCAGGAAGGGAAACTTGGCGATTGATATGCAAGTGAACTCCCTCAGGTATGATCGTAGCGTAAAAATGGTCATTTGGTACACGGGTTCTTGACCATTTTGCCCAAGTATCCTGGAGCCTCCCTAGCCTGTTTGACTGGCACCATCGACTCCAAATCGAGTGTTTTTTTCAGGTAGGTGTAGGATTCACAGAGCTTGTTTAGCTTGTAATAGGTGATGCCGGCCTTCTCGTGTGCCAATACATGCTTGGGCGTCCATTTGATCGCCTCCAAGAAGTCCGGTATGGCCTTGTCAAACAGATCCTGCTCGAAGTAGCATAGCCCCCGGGTGTAATGGGCCGCTGAATAGGCATCCGAGGTTCCCTCGTCCATCTTCGTAGCCTGATTGAATTTCTCGATCGCTTGATCGTATATTTTACGTTGGTAGTAGTATTCTCCCAGACTGACATGCGACATCACTATGTCGGGCTCGACCTCGATGGCCTTCTGGAGGTCTGCGAAAGCCTTGTCGTATTCCTTCAGCTCGAGATAGCCGTAACCGCGATTGTTATACAGGAGACCCACTTCAGGATTGTTCTTGATGCCTCTCGTATATGCATCGATGGCTCGGTAGGGCTGGCCGAGATTGTCATAGCAGAATCCGAGGTTGACCCAGCCATACTGTAGGTCGGGGCGAAGTGAGAAAGCCCTCTCGTAGGCCTGGGCACCTTCCGACCAGTTTTTCTGAAAGGTCTGCAACTGACCGATTTCATGCCAGGCTCGGTATTCGCTAGGGAGTATGGTCGTTGCATGTTTGTAGTCGCCTAGAGCGTGCTGGTAGTCCTTGAGCGCGTAGTAGGCGCTGCCCCTCGACATATAGATTTCGTAGATGTCCCTGCGATGCTTGTCCATGTATTCGCGGTCTTCTCTCATCTTCGCCTCATATAATTTCATGCCTCTTGTATGGTAATCGATGGCAATGTGGTAGTCATTGTTTCGGTAGAAGAGGTTGCCGATGTTTGACAAGGAAAGCGGATCATCTGGTTTGTAATCGATCTTGGACTTGATGAGTTCGATACCTTCTTGGCTTTTGCCCATTTTAATGAGTGCGTATGCTTTACGTTCAACCAGATATTCATTCTTGGGATCGAAAGTGAGCACTTTGTCACAGTCAAGGATCGCCTGTTCATATTCCTTGATGAGCATATAGGCATAGGAGCGATTGCTGTATCCCATGGAATTGTTGGGCTTGAGCCCGATGACCTTCGTGAAGGAGGCTACAGCATCGTGTGGCTTTTCGAGCATGATCAGACACCAACCCATGGCGTTCCAGCCTTCAGAATTGTCGTCGCGGCTCCCCACCGCCTTCTTGGCATATTCCAGTCCTGCGGCATACTTCTCTTGGCGATAACAGCACCATGCAAGGCTGCTGTTCAGAAAGGAGGCATCTAACGTACCTTTTGCAGCCAGCCCTGTTAGGAAGTCTCGGCTTGCCTTCTCATATCTCTCCAAGCCATAATAAGCCCATCCACGGAAATAATACACCCAATTGTCTTGACGCTCAATTTCCAAGGCTTTCGTGAAGTACTCGACCTTTCGATTGTTGTCATTGGCCTCTACACCGCGATCATACCAAGTGGATTGTCCGAGCAAGACCCTTGCCGATGCAAGCGACCATAAGATTACGATCCCGAGTAACCGTCGAAGAAAATGATTTTGCATACACAAGTCGAAAAGCTTCTCAAAGCAAAGTTAAACCATCCTTTCAGTACCCCACTAGGCTTTCATCCGATCTAGCCATGGTACACGATGTACATCATCCTCCGAAGCTGGCTGACACCACCCGATACTACAGCGCTTGTTGCTGATCAAATGCTTACGATTGCAGGGGATGAATGGTTTTGGAAAGGTGGTTCCAATTTGGTGGGCTTACTTCACCAATCGTGGCCCTCTATGGTGCCCATGCTCGATCCACCCGCCATTGCATTTGCATTCTGAAGCCTGATGGAGATGGCGACTTGACGGTCTTTCCCTATCGATGTGAGTCGATTGCAGTGCCGTTCTGGTGGCCAGAATCTGGGTCGGCAGAGGGCACTATGAAAAGAGGTACTGACGTTACAGCTCCCTAACCACCCAGTTGGGCACCCACCACTCCCGACCCCCAGCGGCAACTTGCAACCATATATCATGATGGTCTTCGATGTCAAGGGTCTCGCCGAGGCTGAAGGCAGCCAATCGATACGTGGCACTGAACCCGGGCTCAGCATAGAATGCGGTGTTTTCCATCAGCACCCCGCGACGAGGTACCAGAAAGCTTCTGTGAAAAAGCACTGTTCCCACTGACAAAAAGACGGCCCAGGCACCCACAGCGACCATTTGCCTCCAGCCCTGCATTCCCTTGGTCGGCAGGAGGTAGTGCGCCCATAGTCCAGCAATCGATATACCGAAAGCGGTGAAAAACAACCAGCCCCATGACCTGAAAAAACTCAGATAACCATTCCAAGTATCGCCGGTGAAGAAATGTGTACTCCCCTGCCGCTGCATCAGCTGCCGAATCTTCGGATCGGTGTCCCGATCTCCAAACTCCTGGGCGGCCTTCTTCAGGTAGTAGATGGCCTGAGGATATGCACGAAGGTTTTCGTGCATGTATGCCAATCGATAGAGCATCTTTTCGGAGAAGATTCCTTGTACGTACAGCTCCTCGTAAATCTTCATCGCCTGGGTAAACTTCCCTTCTTCAAAAGCTTTGTCCCCTGATAGTAAACCCTTTGAAGGCGAATCGACAAAGGCTTCGGCATAGGCAATAGATGTCCGCACTGCGAACGCGAGCATCATTACCAGAAAAATTGTGAGGACTTTTTGTTTCATTGCGAGAAACTCCTTATCTTTGCATTCCCTTTTTAGGGGATGTTCATTGTAATGCTGATTCGGTAGCTCAGTCGGTAGAGCATTTGACTTTTAATCAAAGGGTCCTGGGTTCGAGCCCCAGCCGAATCACCAATCTCCGCCCAGCTGGTGAAATTGGTAGACACGCCATCTTGAGGGGGTGGTGCCCGAAAGGGCTTGGGAGTTCGAGTCTCCCGCTGGGCACAAGGGCTGAAAAGCCCTTTTTTATTTCCCTCCTATTGTATTTCCCTTTCATGGCTCAAATTTCAGCCTTTTCGGAGAATTCCGCAACCTCTTGGCTCCTGTAGTCAGCCGTCTTGCTGTTCGTATGCATGTATTGCCCTCCACGGCACTGATCCACGATACTCCCAAGCCAAGCTTTCCAATCATTCCCTGAATCACTCACACACCTGCGCTCGCTGCCTGGCTGGCGCTCAGCCCATAAATCCTCCGGACGGGAAGTGACATGGACGATGAAGAGACCGCCTGTATTTTCCCCTCTGCGGCTTTCGTCGTGAATCCTGATTTCCTTCCTGTTCCAGAGATATTCTTCATTACCCCGGAAACGGTTCCGTCCACGGAGTATCCGCATTTCCCTCCGGATTGCCTCCCATACCTCAAGCAGCTCGTTGCTCCCTTTCATCCTTCAGCCCATTGTTTCACCAGATACCGTCCCCCATGCATCATCCCTAAAATAGCGTGTAAATGAAGGGAGCCATCGTGGAACTGCCACCCATCACCAGCAGAATCCCGATGAGAAGCAACACCAGCACAATCGGCGCGATCCACCATGCCTTACGCTCCCAAATGAACCGAAAAAGGTCTTTGAGAAAATCTATGCCCCAATATTTTTTTTGACCGTTTGACGAATTTGCTTTTTGAAAAAGGTCTTTGCGAAAATCCATGTCCAAATATCGCCAACATGGGCAAGATTAGAAAATTTTCCGTGGCGATTCCCATCCAGCGCAGGGCATCATCGTTTCCCCGAATGAAATCCCAAGCTTTCACTCAGACCACCTCACTGATCTTCGAATGCCTTTACAGAAATGCATTGAACCCGTCAATGGAGCCTTCGGATAGAGGCCCGACACATCCAGCACGGGCAACGGGAGCTTCTGCTTGAGATGGCTCATACCGGGAGCGAACCAGGCTCAAAACCTCCCCTACCGCAATAATTGACGGAATTCCACTTCCGACCCGCCAAATATGTCTAAATCCACGTCTCCGGAGATGCCACCAACCGAACCTGTATGGGAATATTGCCAGAAGCTCCAGCCCACCCACCCCTTCGACGGTGACGGCCATAGCAAAGTCAAATCCACGACCCACAGCGGATACCTGGCGAGCTTTCCGCCGAGGTAGCTGTTCGCAAAGTGGGGAAGGGTATAGACAATGGGTTTCATGCCGGTGGCCGCTTCGACGGTCTCGAGCCATTCGAGCGCCTCCCGCCTAATGGCGGCAGCCGAAACACCATCTGTGACCTCAAGGTCGAGCACTGGAGGAAGGTCGCCCAAGGCGAGACGGACGTGCCTGAGAAAATGCAATGCCTGGGCTTTGCCATCCATTCTCGGACGCATGAAATGGTAGGCCCCCCTTACAATCTTGTGATCCGCCGCCTCATCCCAATTCACCGCGAAGTAGGGATCGACATAGTTTGTTCCTTCGGTGGCCTTAATGAATGCGAATCGGATTCCTGATGCCTCGACACGTGACCATTGTATCTCACCCTGGTGACGGCTGACATCAATGCCCCTGATCGTGTAACGGTGCCGCCAGAGCCACCAGCCTCCGAAACCAATCCCGGCCAGCACCGCCAGCGCAATCCACCAACGCAGGAATCTGCTACGACCCTTTGCCACAGCCTAGGATTTCTTACGGTACTTCCAGATTGCAAGCCCGTTGACAATGACGGCATAGATGGCCATGATCATGAAGTAATGCCGAATCTCTGCCCAACCGGCACCTTTGAGCAGTACCAAGCGGTTCACCTTGACGAAATAACTCACAGGGTTCAGGTCGGTGATGCGTTGTGCCCAGACAGGCATGCTCTCGATGGGTGTAAAGAGTCCACTCATGAGGATGAAGATCGCCATGAAAAACCATGCGAAAAACAAGGCTTGCTGTTGCGTATCCGTCAAGGTCGAAATGAACAACCCGAGTCCCATGACCACAAACAAGAATACAGTGGCAAACAAGAAAATCAGCGCAGGGTTGCCGATGATGGGAATGTCAAATGCAAGGGTGCCGACCAGGAGCCCGATGGCCATTTCCAACAGTCCCAGAAACCAGAAAGGAAGCATCTTTCCGAGTACAAACTCGTATTTGCGGAGCGGCGTGACATTGAGCTGCTCGATGGTGCCGATCTCTTTTTCACGCACGACGTTCATTGCGCTCAGGAAGAGCCCGATCATCATCACCAGCTGCACAAGGATTCCTGGAACCATGAAGGTCTTGTAGTTCAAGCTGGGATTGAACCAATTGCTGTATTCGATGTTGACCTGACCCTGGGAGCTGATGGTCGGAGCCATGCCAAAGTTGCGCCAATACCCTTGGTTGAAGTCGAGGATGATGGAGCTGGCATAGTTGAGCGATACACCTGCCTTCACCCCATTGATCGCATTGAGCTTCAGGTGAATGGATGCCTTGCCATCGCGCTGGAGACGGCGCTCGAAACCAGGTGGCACCTCCAGTATCAGATCCGTGCGATCCCGCTCCATCCAGTCGTTTGCCTTGGCATTGTCCGGGCTGCTCCCGACGACCTTGAAGTAAGGAGATGCCTCAAACTTGCCTCGCAGAATCTGTGCCGCCTGGGAGCCGTCATGGTCGACGAAGGTCGCATTCAGGTTCTTGATCTCGTATGTGGCGGCATTCGCGAGAACCAGCAGCTGAATCACAGGGGTCAAGACAATCATCGGCAGCATCGCACGGTTGCGGATGATCTGCAAAACCTCCTTCTGAAACAAGAACCAGATGCGCATCATGTCATTCGAGCCTCACACGGAAAAGTTTAATACTGACCAGAATGAATGCCGCTGTCATCCCCAGCAAGACCAAGGATTCTAACCATATCGAGCGGAAGCCGCAGCCTTTCAGCATGATGTCCTTGACTATGATGATGAACCATTTGGCTGGGATGATATTGCTCAGAAGTTGCAAGGCAAGGGGCATGTTCTCGATCGGGAAGATGTATCCTGACAGAAGGATCGTGGGAAGCATCAGCACGGATAGCGAGAAGAGCATGGCCGTTTGCTGACTCTTGGCGATGGTCGAGATCATTATGCCCATGGACAAGGATGTCACGATGAAGAGCAAGCACTCGGCCATGAGCAATAGCAAACTGCCATTCATCGGGATCCCGAAGACGAGATAGCTGAGCAGGACGATGATGCCAGCATTGATCAAGCCGAGCCCAAGGTAAGGGATGACCTTGCCTAGAATGATCATGGTAGGGTTCAGCGGGGATACGAGCAGTACCTCCATCGTACCGAGCTCCTTCTCTCTCGTGACAGCGATCGAGGTCATAAGGGTGGAAACCATCATGAGGATCATCGTCATGACACCCGGCACGAACAGGAAGACTCCCTTGAGTTGCGGATTGTAAGCCATCTGAAATTCAGTTTTGATGGTCAGCGGAAGTTCGCGTATGCCCAACTTCTCCGACTGCCAGCCGCGTATGATGGCAGTGGCATAGGAGATCAGGACATTGGCGGTATTGGGGTCTGTCGCATCTGCTATCAGCTGGATGTCGGCACCACTTCCGCGCCTAAACCCCTCGGCAAACCCAGGGCCATACACGACGGCCAGCTTCACCTCGCCTTCACGGAACAATTGACCTATTTCATCGGCGCGCCTCAATTCCTGATCCAGCAAGAAATAGCCCGAAGAGAGCAGTTTCTGTGTGATTTGTTGCGAGTACTCGTCTTTGCTTTGATCAAAAACGACGATCTTGGCATCCTTGATCTCGTTGGTGATGGCAAATCCAAAGAGGATGACCTGAACGATCGGCATTCCAAACAGGATGGTCAGCGTACGGCGATCACGGAAAATGTGATAGAGTTCTTTTCTGACAAATGAGAAGAAGACGATCATCTGCCGCGTACCAATTTTAGGAAAACCTCGTCCATGTGATCCACCTTGTACTGCCGCTTCAGTGCCACAGGCGTATCAATCGCCTCGATCCTTCCATCGACCATGATGCTGATGCGCTCACAGTACTCGGCCTCGTCCATGTAGTGCGTGGTGACGAATACGGTGACGCCGCGCTCGGCGGCTTCATAGATCAGATCCCAGAACTGCCTTCGTGTCAGCGGATCCACCCCGCCGGTCGGTTCATCCAGGAAAACGATGGCCGGGTCATGGATCAAAGCCACACTGAAAGCAAGTTTCTGCTTCCATCCGAGCGGCAAATCGGCGACCCGGTCACGTCTCATCTCCAGCAACCCGAGTCGCTCTATGAGCTCCTCGCTCTTGCGCTTGCGCTCCCCATGGCTCAGCCCATATATTCCGCCATAGAACCGGACGTTTTCCTTGACAGTGAGATCCTCGTAGAGCGAGAATCTCTGGCTCATATAGCCGATATTACGCTTGATCTGTTCGCTCTGTGTCAAGATGTCGAAACCAGCCACCGTCGCCTTTCCACCTGTGGGATGGAGCAGCCCGGTCAGCATTTTCATGGCAGTCGTCTTTCCTGCACCATTTGCACCCAGAAACCCGAAGATTTCACCCCGATACACCTCGAAGCTGATCTTGTCCACCGCCTTGAAATCGCCATAGTGCTTGCTGAGTTCGTGGGTGATGATGACCGGTTCCCTATTCATGAAGCCTATGGGTGGAGAACTCGATGAAGGCATCCTCCACGGAGGGGAGAATACGCGATACCAGCATGTGATGGAGGCCATGAGCCGAGAGATAGGACTGAATGTCATTCTCCGTGCTGGATTCATCCCTCATGGCCAGGTGGACGCAATCGCCGAAAGGATAGACCGACCATGTCCGATCGAATTTCCGGAACAGCTTCAGGAGGGTGTACAATCCGGTTCCTTGCACCCGCCACAGTGGTTTGTTAAAGGTATTGCGAATCGCCTCCGGGGTATCAATGCCGAACATTTCCCCATTCTGAATGAGCCCGACACGGTCACAAAGGCTGGCTTCATCCATGTAGGGCGTGGAGACAACCACAGTGATGCCCTGTGTTTTGAGTTTCTGCAGGTTTTCCCAGAACTCTGCCCTGGAAACAGGATCCACCCCAGTGGTGGGCTCGTCCAGAAACAGCACCTTGGGCTTGTGGATCAAGGCACAGCAGAGTGCAAGTTTCTGCTTCATCCCGCCCGAGAGTTTTCCGGCGCGGCGCTTTCTGAAAGGCTCCAGCAGAACGTAGATGTCCTTGATGAGGCTATAATTCCTCCGGATTGTCGTTCCGAAGATTGTCGCAAAGAAGGTCAGGTTTTCCTCGACAGTCATGTCGTGGTACAGGGAGAACCTGCCGGGCATGTAGCCGACGAGCCGCCTGATTTCACGATGGTCCTTGACCGTGTCGTATCCCATCACCGTGGCTTTTCCTCTGTCAGGGTAGAGCAGCGTAGTGAGTATCCGGAACAAGGTGGTCTTACCAGAGCCATCCGGCCCGATCAGCCCGAAAAGTTCCCCTTGATTCACCTCGAATGAAACCCCGCGCAATGCCTGTACCGCTTTGTAGGACTTGGATACGGACTCTACGGAAACCATTAATTGCTGGCGGCTTTGTGACTGTCTTGGACGGAACCGGGCTCCTTGAACAGAACCTCGCCGGGCATCCCGATTTTGATCCTGCCATCGTTTGCGACGACGACCTTGAAGGCATAGACGAGATTCATGCGCTCCTCCTTGGTTTGCACGATCTTGGGAGTGAACTCAGCCTGGTCGGCCACCCAAGTGATCCTGCCTGGATAATTGAAGTAGGTCTTCTCCGCATCGTCGATGCGCACCGTGACGATTTGACCGAGCTTGGCATGCGCGAGCTGACCGCCGGTCATGTAGGCGCGCAGATATAGGCTGTCAATGGGGGCGATGCGGTAGAGGGGCTTGCCAGGAAATACGACTTCGGTGGCCTCAGCAAGCTTGATGAGGACCCTGCCTTTGACCGGGTTGACGATGTGGGATCGCTTCAGCTGATCCCGAAGGCGCTGCGCTTGCACATCGATGGCCTCGATTTCATTGACTACGGGCAGGTTCTGTGCTGAGATGCTGCGTTTCTGGGTGGCAAGTACATCGAGCTGGCCCTTGATATCATCGAGCTGCTTCGGAGTGGCGGCACCTGCAGCCACCAAGTTCATGATGCGGGTCTTTTCCTTCTCCAGCACCTCCATCTGATGGGTAAGCACGTCCATCTGCGCGACGACATTGGACGTGCGGGATCCGATCGCACGGCGCCTGGCACTGAGTTCGTCCATTTGCAGGGACAGCTGAGTCGTATCCACAAGCCCCACCTCGGCTCCAGGCATCAAGTCCTGACCCTCCTCGACACGGAAGCTGAGCAGCCTGCCGGCACTTTCTGAAGAAACGATGACCTCACGGGCTTCAAAGTTGCCATAGGCATCGGCCAGGTTTTTATTCTCACCACAGCCTAGGGTGAGGGTGAGGGTGAGGGTGAGGGTGAGGGTGAGTAGGAGTGCTGGCCGATTTGTGTTTCTGTTCATTTTACAGATTAGATGATATAGAATTGGATCAATTGTTGCCTGTAATGTAGCCGTATTTGGCCTGGGTCATCAGCACTTGGATTTCATGGAGTTTCTTGGCGAGGGTGGCACCTGTTTCCTCGTTCACACGGTCAAGGTATTCGGTGGCGGTAATCACGCCATTGTCCAGCTGTGCGGAGGAGATTTCGCGGATCTTGCCACGAAGGCGGACGAGGGCGTCGTCTTGCTGTAGAAGCTTTTTCAGCTTGTTCAGATCCTCATCAATCTGGATCAGTGCCAGATCCGTCTGGCGCTTGAAGGCATCTTGCTGGATTTTGACGAGTTCCCGCTGCAAGACGAGGGATTCCTTTTCGATCTTTCCTGCTCCCCAGTCATGGATTTCCCAACTGAGGCGCACGCCGGCTACGAGCCATGGGCGAAACTGCGTGTCTAGAAAATTCAGGCCGGGCCTGCCGTAGCCGAACTGACTAAATGCAAAGACCTTGGGGCGCTTTTTGGCATCGATGGCTAACATCCCTAGCTCCACGGCATGATGCTGTAGCGCAAACAGCCGAAGTTCCTGACGCGAAATGGTGGGCTTCAGCGGCAAATCCTTCTCCCTCGGGCTTTCAAGCTTTGATTCTGGTTCGACTGGAAGGCCTGTCCATTCTGAGAGCATCCTTGCGACAGAGTGCCGCTGGGCGCGGATTTCGGTCTGCTGTTGCTCATTCTTGACGAGTTCTGCCTCGAGCAGCCATTCGTTGCTTTCAAGGGCCACGCCACTGGCAACCGCACCGCGAATCTGCCTCAGCTTGTTTTCGACGGTGCTGCGAATCAGCTGCAACTGCTCCTGCTGAGCCTGGAGGAGAAGTCCTGAGAAATACAGGAAATCGACCTGCTCCTGAACTTTCTGGAGGCTGGTCTCGATCCTCTGCTGCTCCACTTGCTGCTGTGCATCTTTCAACGCCAGCTGGCGGCTCATCATTCCACCATCATAGACCACCTGGTTCACGTCCACGAAGGCCTTATACTGATCCCTCGGCTGACTCTTGATCTCCGTGCCCGGAAACAAATTCGGGAGTGCGGTGACGTCGCTTTGCCAACTGGCTTGGAGTCCGAAGTTCAGCTTCGGGTAGATCAAGGTCTTTAGCTTCTCGATTTCAAGGTCATATCCTTGCTGGGAAAGGGTCTTTTGCCTGAACTCGGGGTAGTTTTCCTTTCCTGCGGCACGCAGCTGCTCCAAACCGTATGTGGACTGCGACCAACCGAGGCTGTTGATGATCAGTACGAACAAGAGGCTGACAGCGAGTCTTTTCATTGGTGGGAGATGGGTGTTCTTCTCATTGGAAATCACATTTCAATCTGGATCGCATGGAGGTATCAAATCTACCGTGTCATGGGGTCGCAAAATTAATTTGCTTTGGCACAGGAAACAAAGCAAGTTTTCTGTCGGCCTTGTTGCACTGGGGAAATGCTTGCCCCGAGCCGGAAGCTGCTGCCTGTGCGAGAGGTGGGTGTCTCCTGCGATTTTCGATCTTCACTTCACCGCGTTGAATTTCGAGACGAGCGCGTTGTATTGTTTAACTTTGGCATTGTGCTGGGCATGAAGGGACTGGCATTCTGCGTATTTCGCAGGCGGCAGGTTTCCCGAGCAGGCTTTCAATTTCTCGGCCAAGGCCTCCATTTCGGTCTTCAGGGGTTGCATCTCCCTGAAGAGTGCCTGCTGTGCAGGCGGCATCGCCAGATATTCTGCACCGAACTGCCTCTGAAGCTCCTGCTCCTGTTTCCGAAGGCCAATGATCCCTTCGTAAGGCGTATTCCCTCCCTTCAATTCCACGACTTCTGGCCGCACGTCCAGCTTGATCCCTCCTGCATATCGCTCTGGAACCTTGCCGATCGGCGTGACGGCTGTCGTCTCCACCATGGCAAACGGGGTTCCGAAGTTGCCGTATCCGCCTGGGACTTTGATTCCCAGAGCCATGTGGTTCGCTCTTTCCCAGGATAAGATCGCCAGTCCGAAGCCGAGCTGGCGCAGCAATGCGGCAAGCAGGATTGTTTTGTCAGCGCAGACGCCCATAGCATCCAGCAAGGTTTCGCCGGGATAACGGATACGGCCTCCTGTAATCTGATAGGCGGTTTTCCAGTCGTAGGCGATGGCCGACTGGACAAATGCAACTGCAACGGCCGCCAAGTCGTCATTGTCCTTGGCATTTCCAGCCCGCAGGAGTGCCGCCAAGAGACCTTTGAGAATGGGCTGATCCGACTTGTGCTCGAGAAACATGGCAAAATAGCTCGTTTTCCAGTCCTTCGGCATGGTGCCCGTGTAGTGATATGAGCGGGGTGCATTGGCAAACTGCTGCCTCAGATCGCCGGGCAGGGACAACTCCAGGGTCAGCTGTCGCTCACCTTGCGCAAATTCGTATTTCGTCATGCCCATTGGAGTTCTGCATTTCTAGACCGCTGGAGCCTCATGGCAATTTTGGAAAGTGCTTCTCCAGCCAATGGTTCATGTTGTGCAGGTCAGGACAGCCGTAGATGGCATTGAGGTACCGGTAAACCGTAGCTTCGACTTCCGTCTGGGCACTGCCTGCCTTTGCTATCAGGTCGATGAGAAATCCTACCTCCTTGTGGAGGGTTGCTTGGTCGACAAAGACAAACTCGAATGGGGTCAGCTCTTTGTAGTTCTTGGTATTCTTATCGATCCAACACAGGCGAAAATGATTGGCATCATCTGGAGGTACGCGTCTCCCATTCATGTCCAGAATAAACCTTGGGTCCAACAAAAGGCTGTCCCCCCTGCTTTCCAGCTTCCTGGTCACCTGGATATTGGTCTTGGGGCGGTCATAGCGGATGAACAGGAGAGTGTCTCCCTTCAGGTCATAGGGTGGCATGGCGATGAGCCATGACCGTTCCATCAGCAGGTATCTTCTGTCCTTGAAGTGCGCGATGACTTCATCCATGGACTGGAATCGCTCCTCGTAGCCCGCAGGAACAGAGATGGTCGTGTCTAACTCAGACATTGTGCCCATGGTTTTCCATTTTTTCTGCTCCAATGGCTTGGCTGTCAGTAAATGAAGTCCTTGGTTTCGATCCCACAAGACCATCCTACCAAGTTGGCTGTCGACACTGAGTGTCTCAGTGTTCGAAACTGTATCACCGACGGAGATAGCCTTCCCATCTTCCACATGCCTGCAACCGGGGGTGCAATAAACTACGGTCAGTTTCTGCGCCTGTGAGCAGACCGCGAAAAGAAGCGAGACCATGAGTAGGATTCGAGCCTTCATCGTTCAAATTTACAGTGTAATTCAATTAGAATCGATGGAAAATTTGGAGAGTTTGTTCTGGAAGGGAATCTGACAGCTATCCAAATCCGGATGCCCTGACAGTATGATTTTCCGTAAACCATTTCTGCGGAGAAATTCCCATCTATCTAACTAACAGTTCAGTACCGGGAACCGTTAATTGCCATAAGCCAAGGGAAGGTTAGATGGGACTCGGTTTGGATTGATCCCATGCCACCTCCCTTGGGGTCACTGCCGATCCACCTTGATGTTCAACTTTATGACCTGCCCTTGGTCGGCTAGCTCGTAGATGTAGTGGTCGCCCTTGGCGGCATAGTCGATCAGCCACTTGCCTTGAAGGTCGCTGTCATTGAAGAACCCGCTGTCCACATCGTAGAGCTTCATTTGAAGCTTGTCTCCCGCTGAAAGGCGGAGAGTGGCACCACCCGGAACGGCAACCAGGCTGTTTTGATTGTACTCGCTCTGGAAAAAGGCATCCTCACCGACACAAAACAGGTATTGAAGCTCGGGCAGATGCGTACCGGGTGGGATGAACTCAACGTCATAGTCGGCATCGATCATCTCCAATTGATCCAGGGCGATCCTGTATTGGCGCTCCTCGGGCTTCTGTATGTCGAGCCTTCCCTGGCAGACGATCGGAAACTTCGTACCGAGGTTGATGTCGCTCACCATCAGGGCGTATCGGAGGTGATGATTGCCCGAGGCGGTTGTGAGCATGTAGTAGGGGATGAACAGGCGACCTTCTCCCGTGGTGTTGCCGGGGCTGGGAAGCTGTGCGTCCATCAAGTGCAGGGTTTGGGTGGCGTGCCTGGGGGCACGGGACGGATCAATGACCAATTTTTCACTTTCATCGAAAACCGCCAGATAGAAATAGTATTTTCCTTTTTCGTGATTCCTCAGGATGCCGGTGTATTTGAATCCGACGGAATAGTGGACAGCGATGCCTTGCACCCCATCCTTCATGGTAGGTGATAACTCGATGGAATTCAGGGTGAAGGCCTGCTCCTCGAAATTGTACTTGGGCGGCATGTTCAGGAAAATCCTCTTCGAGAGGACTTCCTTGGGGCCACCTTCTGCGCCGAGCAAGAGGAAAACGATATCCGCTTCGGCTGGGCCATCCATCTGGATGCCGTAGTAATTGACAAAAAAGTTGGTCGCAGAGGCGGGTTTGCCCTCCCTGAGCTCCACCGGAATGGTTTCAGTCCTCTCGCCCGAACCGGAGGCCTCGCGGGAATCATACACCTGCCTGCCTGCCGACCAGATCAACATGGCCAGTTCGTATTGGCTGTCCAAGCATTCCTCCGGGCCGTATCTCAACCCGATGTCTGCCGACAGGCGCATTCCAAGGGAAGCATCGGCAAACCCTGTGACGTTGTATTCGACATTGATGCTCTGGAAGTCAAAGACTTGATCATTCAGGGAATGGCGCACGACCTTCTTGTGCTCCCAGTCAAGGGTCGTTTTGAAGCAATCCGTATAGGTGCCCTCGCCATTGGCCAAGGAAATGAACAAATCCGCCCTTTGTGCGCCAGTCTCCAAGGGGATTTCAGCGTAAGGAATGAAAATCTCGGCATTTGCAAGCATCTGGGACTTGTTGCCAGAGGGTTCCGGTGAAGCCAAGATGCTAGCGGGCTGGTGCTCCATGCCGGAAGACCGCAAGACCACCCGACCATTCTGCTCCAATCGATAGCCAAGACTGAACGAACGCTTCGTGAAATCCGTTTCATTCCAATGGAAGCGCACATCAAATCGTAATTCCAAGCCCGAGAACCCCAAGCTGCCTTTCCAGGCATTTTCCTGGACGGCAAACCTGGAAACGGTCACCTGGCGGCGGAGTGTCTGGGAGTATCCTGAAACTGCCCATATCAGGAGTCCCAGGAGAACCGGCATGCGCCGATGGATGCCATGGTTCAATCTCATGGGATGGCAACGATGTCGCCGAGCGGATCGAAAGATGGCTTGGTGGAACGGGAATCGGGGCCACCGAGAATCCGAAGGGTTTCGAGGGTTGCAGCCACGGTGGCATAAGCCGGTGCGACCATCCAGCCCACAATAGGGATCAGCATGATCAGGTACATCACGAGCCCAAGTCCGATGGCCAAGCCTCTGTGTTGCCGACAGAAGACGACCGCCTGCGGAATCGTCATTCGACGCCGTTCCAACACATAGTCCATGTAACCAAAGCCAAGGAAATAACTGGATACCGCGATGGCCCCCACCTGCCCGAATCCGGGAATCAGGCTGAGCAGCAAGCAGGTTACGAGCTCATGGATGGAGTTGCGGATGGACAATGTCAGCGATCGCCAGATGTCTTGAATGCTTTCCTTCCATGTGATTTCCGGTG
>JBJOPY010000011.1:0-7415 GCA_046050405.1 Bacteroidota bacterium
ATGGCATTGACCATCTTGGCGCCGTCCTTGATGATGCCCCCTTGCTCCGACCGCGAGCCGACCATGAATCCGGAGACGTCTTGCAGAAACACCAGCGGGATCCGCTTCTGGTTGCAGTTCATGATGAAACGTGCCGCCTTGTCGGCACTGTCGCTGTAGATCACCCCGCCGAACTGCATTTCACCCTTCTTGGTCTTGACGAGCTTGCGCTGATTGGCCACAATGCCGACCGCCCAGCCGTCCACGTAGGCGTAGCCAGTGATCAGGGTGCCGCCATAGCCGGCCTTGTATTCGTCCCAGGAGTCCCTGTCGATGATCCGCTCGATCACCTGCATCATGTCGTACTGCTTCGTCCGGTCGGCAGGAATGATGCCGAGGATTTCCCTGGGGTCATAGCGGGGCGGTTGGGGGGTGGCACGGGTGAATTCCACGCCGGGCTTCTTGCCCATCTTGGCGACGAGCGACCGGATCCTGTCCAGTGCAGCCTTGTCATTCGCCATCTTGTAATCCGTCACCCCAGAAATCTCGCAATGCATCGTCGCCCCGCCCAGGCTTTCGTTGTCCACCTCCTCCCCGATCGCACTCTTCACGAGGTAGGAACCTGCCAGGAATACAGAGCCCGTGCCATCCACGATCATTGCCTCGTCGCTCATGATCGGCAGGTATGCCCCGCCGGCCACGCAGGGGCCCATGATCGCCGCGATCTGCGGGATTCCCATGCTGCTCATCACGGCATTGTTCCGGAAAATGCGCCCAAAGTGCTCCCGGTCCGGGAAGATTTCATCTTGCATGGGGAGATACACCCCTGCGCTGTCCACCAGGTAGATGATCGGCAGGTGGTTCTCCATCGCGATTTCCTGCGCCCGGAGGTTTTTCTTCCCGGTGATGGGAAACCAGGCCCCGGCCTTGACCGTGGCATCGTTGGCCACGATCATCACCAGCCTGCCGCTGACCCGCCCAATGCCTGTCACGACCCCTCCGCCCGGGCAGCCCCCGTGTTCGGCATACATTCCTTCCCCGGCAAGCGCCCCCACTTCCAGGAAATCATATTTATCGTCCAGCAGGTAATCGATCCGTTCCCGGGCGGTCATCTTGCCCTTGCCCTTGTGGTGCTCGATGCTCTTCAGCCCCCCTCCCAGCTTGACCGCATCCAGCCTTCCCTCCAGCCTCCGCAGGAACTCCCGGTGGTGGTCCTCGTTCTTATTGAACTCAATGTCAGTGTCTTGGAAAACGCGCTCGTACCGGGGATCATTCATGGTGCAAAAATCATCTTGTTTGCAGCCAAATTAGGAAAAATAGTTTTGGATTCCACAAAATCCTTCCTACCTTTGCACCGGCGGTCGAGATGCTACTATGTCCCACTTAACCCGGTCAGGCCAGGAATGGAGCAGCCGCAGGTGGTTGACGAGTGAGACAACTCGGCCGTCTTTTTTTTGATGGACAATGGGGAACTACAGCTTGGAAAGCCCGGAAACCTCAGAAAAACCGTTGAACGATGCGATCGCGGGTGAGTCTCCGAACCCGGGTGACCCTCCTTTCCAAGCCGCAATCCCCGATCCCTATCTGCTTCGATGCCTGGAGCTGGCGCGGATTGCCGGGGCTGCTGTGGAGCCGAATCCCCGGGTAGGCGCGGTGATGGTGCATCAGGGGCGCATCATCGGCGAGGGTGCCCATGCGTTCCTGGGGGGGCCACATGCCGAGGTGAATGCCATTCGAAGCGTGCAAAACCCGGATTTGCTGCCAGAATCCACCCTTTACGTCAGCCTCGAGCCTTGCAACCACCATGGCACGACGCCACCCTGCACGAACTTGATCCTGGAGAAGCGCATCCCGCACGTCGTGGTGGGAGATGTGGATCCCAACCCGCAAATGAGCGGGAGGAGCATTGCTTTCCTACGAGCGTGCGGGGTAAGGGTGGAGGTCTGCGAGGACGAGGGGCCATTCCGTGCGCTCAACCGCCATTTCTGGGTCAATCAGCGCGAGGGCCGGCCCTACGTCACATTGAAATGGGCGGAGAGTGCGGATGGCCTCATCGCCGGAATGCGGGGGGACGGACAGCCCGATCCCCGGCCGATCTCCTGCAGGGAGGCCAATCGCCTGCTCCACTCCCTCCGCCATGAATCGCAGGCGATCTGCATTGGCAAGAATACGGCACTGATCGACGATCCTTCCCTCACGACGCGGCACTGGCCGGGAAGGGATCCGGTTCGAATCGTCTTCGACCAGAACCTGGAGCTGCCCCGCAGCCTGAGGATCTTTCAGAAAGGTTCATGGATCGTCATCAATTCGAAGCTGGACCAGGTGGAGGGAGATGGGCGGTTCTGGAAGGTCGCGGACAGCCGTGACTTGCGGGCCTTGCTCAGCAGGCTCTATTCGGAATGCAAGATCGGGAGCATCCTCGTGGAGGGTGGGCGGAACCTCAGCCAGCAATTCCTGGATGCGGGAATCTGGGACGAGGTCGTCCGGTGCGTCAGCCCGGTGAACCTGCATTCCGGGGTGAAGGCTCCCCGCCTGAAGGGTGGCCTGGTGCCGACGGAGTCGCTCCGCGTGGGCACAGACCTCATGGAACAGTATTTCCGATAGCTCCGGCAGGCGGAATGGCCGAAAAATTGTCCCCTGCGCGAAGGGGAATCCCTTCATTTCCAGAGAAGAGCCTGCTTCCGGATACATCAAGGCTGGAACAGCCCAAAGACCGCAGACCCGCTCCCGGACATGGCCGCATAGACGGCCCCCAGCTTGTAAAAATCCTCCTTGGCCTCCCTCAAGATCGGATACCGCTCGAAGACTGGCCGCTCCAGGTCATTTACCACACATTCTCGCCACTCGCTGACCGGCAACCGCAGCAGCTCCTTGAGCGGGGTCGAATGGCCAATGTCCTCAGGCAGCAGGTCGCGGTAGGCCTGCAGGGTGGAGCTATGGATGTTGTGCAGCCGCATGCGCAATTCGTACCCGCCGAGATCGATCGGGAAGGGCTCCAGCGTGGTTCCGATCCCTGTGCCGTACATGGGGCGTTCATACACGAAGTAGGGCACGTCGGCACCCAATTTAGCCCCCCACGCAGCCATCCGCTCATCGGAGACCTCCACCTTCCACAGGTCCCGGAGGGCCTTCATGGTCGTGGCGGCATTCGAGGAGCCGCCACCCAGGCCCGCGCCTGCGGGAATGCCCTTCTTGACCCGGATGATGACACCCGCATTTTTCTTTTCCAATTGATCGGTCATCAGCCGCCAAGCCCGGTAGATCAGGTTGCTCTCCAGAGGAATCTCCGGGTCGAAACCCTCCATGTGGATTTTACAATTCTCCCCCTCATCACGCTCCACGAGGATCATGTCAAACAGTTGGCTGACAGGATAGTACAGCGTTTCCAGCAGGTGATAGCCATCGGAGCGTTTGCCGACGATCTGCAGTCCGAGATTGATCTTGGCGCCCCCACGGAGCATGACGGAGGTAATCATCCGGCAAAACTACGCATAAAGCGATATCCAGCAGCGGATCGCAGTTTTCAGGCGGCGCCACTGCCACCCTTCCATCTCCCATGATTTCTTTTTTCAGGTTCGGCGCAAATGGCCTTTATTTGCTGAATGAAAGGTACTCAACGGCTGGAAATACTGTCAGAATCGCAGACGCTCGCACTGACCAAGCTCGTGCGGCAGCTCCAGGCAGAAGGCAGGGATGTGGTAGGGCTCACACTCGGGGAACCCGATTTTGACACACCCGACCATATCCGCGAGGCTGCAATGGCTGCGATACGGGAAGGGTTTACGCACTATACGCCCGTGGCCGGGATTCCGGCACTGCGGCAAGCCATTGCCAGCTCCTACCACTCCCGAGGAGGATCGGACTACAAGGCCGCCAACGTGGTGGTGAGCAATGGGGCCAAGCAATCCGTCGTCAACGTGGTGATGTCCCTGCTCGATCCGGGCGACGAGGTGGTCATTCCCTCCCCCTACTGGGTTTCCTACATTGAGATTTTCAAGATGGCCGAGGCCAAGGTGAGTGTGGTGCCCACCTCTCTGGAGGACGGTTTCAAAATGACTTCCGCGCAGCTGGAGGCCGCGATCACGCCGAGGACGAAGATGGTGCTTCTGAACAGCCCGAACAATCCGACGGGTGCAATGTACAGCCGGCAGGAAGCAGAGGGCCTTGTCGCCGTCCTGGACCGGCATCCGGAGGTCTTCCTCGTCTCCGACGAAATCTATGAGCACATCTGGTTCGAATCCCCGTCGGTGAGCTTCGCCAGCTTTCCTTCCATCCGAGACCGCCTCGTGATCGTCAGTGGCGTGTCCAAGGGATTTGCCATGACGGGATGGCGCATCGGGTACTCGCTCTCACCCCTGTGGATCTCCGAGCTCTGCGAGAAGTACCAGGGGCAGATCACCTCCGGGGCAAGCTCGGTCTCCCAGCGGGCGGCCCTGGCAGCATTCTCCGGGACCATGGAACCCACGGAGCGGATGCGGCTCCAATTCAGGGAACGCAGGGATTTCATGGAGAAGCAATTGAACCAAATCCCGCTGCTAGGATCCTACGCTCCCGCGGGAGCCTTCTATTTCTACCCTGACCTCGGCAATTTTCTCGGCAAGGTGACGCCGAAGGGGGAGATCATCCGCGACATTGACCAGTTGGCAGAATACCTCCTCATGGAAGGTGGTGTCGCTGTCATCACGGGAACGGCATTCGGAACGGACCGCCACGTACGGATCTCCTATGCCTACTCGATGGAGGTTCTCAGCAAAGGAATGGAACGGCTGGCAAACGCCCTGAATGCACTGAGATGATCCGCGAAGCCGACATTGCGCGGTTCCAGTCCGCATTGCCGGGATTGAAAGTCCTGGTGGTCGGCGACCTGATGCTGGACCGCTATCACTTCGGGCGTGTGACGCGGATCTCACCGGAGGCCCCGGTCCCGGTGGTCGATATCGAGCGGATCGACAGCAGGCCCGGGGGGGCTGCGAACGTGGCACTGAACATCCGTGGCATGGGCGCATCCGTGACACTCTGCGGCCTGGTGGGGAGGGATGACGACGGTGCCCTCCTGCTGCGCACCCTCGAGGGAGGAGGGTTTGAGACCAACCTCATCGTGGAGGCAGATGGCCGGCCCACCACCACTAAAACCCGGATCATCGGAAACAACCAACAAATCCTGCGCGTGGACCATGAATCCCGGGATCAGATCGGCCCTGAAGTTGAGTTGCGATTCCTCGAAATGCTCCAGCCCAGGATCGGGCAGTTCGATGCGGTGGTCGTGGAGGACTACGACAAGGGTCTCCTGGGGCCCAATCTGATCGGCTTCATCGTCGGCCTCGCCGGGATAGCAGGAGTTCCCGTATTGGTGGATCCGAAACACCGTAACTTCATGTCCTACAAGGATGTGACACTGTTCAAGCCCAATCTGCAGGAATTGAACGAAGCACTCCACCGCCACATCTCGAGGTCGGACCTGCCGGGGATCCTCTCGGCAGTGCATGCGCTGCGAAGGACGATGCCGCATTCCCAGACCCTGGTGACACTGAGCGAAAACGGCATGCTGGCCATCGACGCGGAAGGCAATCCCACCCACCTCCCGGCCCATTTCCGGAAGGTCGTCGATGTTTCGGGTGCCGGGGATACGGTCATCGCCTTGATGGCCCTGTCCATGGCTTCCGGCCTGGCGCTGACTGCGGCGGCAGCGATCGCCAACCTGGGGGGCGGGATTGTCTGCGAGGAGGTCGGGGTCGTGCCCGTGGACCGGGAGTCCCTGTTCCGGGAGCTGCGCGCCATCGCCCACTGAGGCCGGTGGAGCCATGAGGATGGTTCTCAGATGGGTCCCCCGCCCATCCTCCCCTACAACTTCTTTTTCAGCCGCTCCATCAGTTTCACGAAGGGCTGGGTGTTCTGCATGACGTAGAAGTGGACGCAAGGCAGGCCGGAGTCCAGCAAATCCAGCGTTTGCCGATACGCCCAGTCGATGCCGGCTTCGATCTGCTTCTCCTTCGTATCTGCCTTCAGCATGCGTTCGGTCAGCTCCTCCGGCAGGTCCACGTGGAAGATGCTGGGAATGACCGTCAGCTGCGACTTGGAGGTCAGGATCTTCAGCCCCGGGATGAGCGGGATGTGGACACCGTGATGGCGGCTCTCGGCCACGTAGCGATGGAAGGCCTCATTCTCGAAAAACATCTGCGAGACGGCGTAGCCCGCCCCGGCATTCTGCTTCCTGAGCAGGACATCCATGTCAAATTTCTTGTTGGGTGCCTCGAAATGCTTCTCGGGATAGAACGAAACCCCCACGCAGAAATCCATGTGGGCCGCATCGATCAACTCGTCCTGGTAGATGCCATGGTTCATTCCGATGATCTGCTCCACGAGGTCCACCGCGTATTCATTGGTGGAGCGGTCCGGCCGGTCATTTTTCTTGAGCTTCCCGTCTCCCCGGATGGCAAGGACGTTTTCGATGCCCAGGTAGTTGAGCTCTATGAGTGCATCCTCGGTTTCCTCCCTCGTGAATCCTGCACAGAGGATGTGCGGCACGGGATCGATCTCAAACTTGTACTTGATCGCGGCGCAGAGGCCGAAGGTGCCCGGACTCTTGCGCTTGACGCGCTTCTTGAAGGTTCCGTCCTTCATTTCCTCCCAGATGACCTCTGCGGAATGGCTGGTGACGTCGATGAAGGGCGGCCGGTAGGGCTTGATGCTACCGATGGCCTCGTGAAGCTTCTGCAGGCTGTGCCCCCTCCTGGGTGGAATGATTTCCACGCTGATCATAGGGTTCTTGGCGAGGGCGAGATGTTCGGTAACTTTCATGTCTCCATCAAACGATGTGCAAAAGTAGAACGAGGAAAGGAAATTGAGAAATAAAGTCGAAACACCTCCCGGAAGGCAACCGCATGGCGCGGCAACTGCGGTGCCCGTGGTGGCGCCGGACCTCCTCCGGAGCCATCCTCTCCCCTTCCCGGGGTTCCTGTTCCTGGCCCTTCCGCGATCGGATGGTTCGATCATCACCGGCGCGGCCCTGTGACGCGGCCCGCCACACAGGCCGCACCGCTTCCAGATGGGCTGGTCCTCCATCCTCCCCCATCGGGCCGCTGACCGCCCCGGAATGGGGAATGGAAGCCCATGGCACCCCGGATGCAAAAATGCTGCAACTTTACCCTTGCTTATCGAATTAGCTCCTCTATCTTTGCGGATCAATTTTTTTGGTACAGAATGAAGCTTTCAGAGTTCTACGTAGATATCCCCGATTCTCTCATAGCGAATTACCCGGCGGATCCGCGCGACAGTTGCAGAATGATGGTATGTCACCTGAAAGACAAACGGATCGAGCACAAAATCTTTCACAATATCCTTGACTTCTTCGATGAAGGCGATGTCATCATCCTGAACGATACCAAGGTGTTTCCTGCCCGGCTGCTCGGGAAGAAGGAGAAGACAGATGCTGCGAT
>JBJOPY010000012.1:0-22000 GCA_046050405.1 Bacteroidota bacterium
CCTTCTGCGGTTACTTCCCTGCCAGAAATCCCCGCTACACGCTATACGTCATGGTGGATGAGCCCGGCAACGAGGAATACTACGGTGCCAGCGTCGCCGGGCCGATCTTCGCAGAGATCGCCCAGCAGGTCTATACCTCTGACAAGGATCTCGTTCCAGAATTCACCCCGGCTGCCTTTTCCAGAAGCACCCCCGTGACCCGGCTGATGCACCAGGGCAATGCACAGGCCGTGTACGAGGAGCTGGAACGAAAGGGCCCCTCGGAGGCCGAGGGCACATGGGTTGCCTCCACCGAGCAAAACGGCAGGATCCAATTCTCCAAGTTTGAAATCAAGAAAGGCCGCGTCCCCAATGTCTATGGCATGAGCGCCAAGGACGCAGTCGTCCTGCTGGAAGGCCTGGGAATGAAAGTGCTCATGCAAGGGCACGGGAAGGTTCGGAGCCAGTCTGTCCGGGCAGGGGAACCCATCAGCGGAAACGTATCCATCATCCTACGACTGAACTGAATGATCGCGCTGCAAGACATACTCTACAAGTGTCCATTGGTCGAGGTCAGGGGTGACCTCCAGAGGCAAGTCGTGGACTTCTTCTTCGACTCGCGGAGCGTCGTGCCCGGCAGCCTGTTCATTGCCACCAGGGGAGTCAATGTGGATGGCCACGCATACATCGCAGCAAGCGTGGGCAAGGGTGCGGCGGCAGTGGTCTGCGAAGCCTTCCCCACTGAAATGCCGGACGAGGTGACCTGGATCAAGGTGGCAGACGCATCCCAGTCGCTGGCCTGCATCGCCGCCAACTATTATGGCAACCCTGCCGACCGCCTGAGGATCGTGGGCATCACCGGAACCAATGGCAAGACCACCACGGCGACCCTGCTGTACAAGCTGTTCATGGCGATGGGCGAGAGCAGCGGGCTGCTCTCCACGGTCGTGAACATGGTGGGGGAGCAGAAGATGCCCGCCACGCATACCACGCCGGATGCCAAGCAGCTGCACGCCACCTTCCGCAGGATGGTGGATGCCGGCTGCCAATACTGCTTCATGGAAGTCAGCAGCCATGCACTGGTGCAGAAGCGTGTGGCAGGCGTCAAGTTCGCAGGGGCAGTATTCACGAACATCACCCACGACCATCTGGATTACCACGGCACATTCAGGAACTATCTGGAAGCCAAGAAGATCCTGTTCGATGAGCTGGGCGAGGACGCATTCGCACTGGTGAATGCCGACGACAGGAACGGGGCGACCATGCTGCAAAACTGCAAGGGCCGCCGCCTCACCTACAGTTTCCAGCGGATGGCAGATTACAAGGGTCGCATCATCGAGAACACATTCGAAGGCCTCCACCTGGAGCTGAACGGCCGCGAGGCATGGTTCCGGCTCATCGGCAGCTTCAATGCCTACAATCTGCTCGCAGTCCATGGCGTCGCCATGGAACTGGGATTGGAGGAGGAGGAGTTCCTGCAGGAACTCAGCAACATTGACGGTGTCAACGGGCGCTTCCAAACCATCACATCCCCACACCGTGGGCGTACGGCCATCGTGGACTACGCACATACGCCCGATGCGCTCCGAAATGTCCTCGAGACCATCCGCGACATCCGCATGGGCAATGGCAAGATCATCACGGTCGTCGGTTGCGGTGGCAACAGGGACGCCGCCAAGCGCCCGGTCATGGCGGAGATCGCCACCCGCCTCAGCGACCAGGTGATCCTCACCAGCGACAACCCACGTGACGAGGAACCTGCCGAGATCTTGGCGCAGATGCTGGCAGGTGTGCCGCTCAATGGCCGCAGGAAGGTGGTCACGGTGGAGAACAGGAAGGAAGCCATCGGCGTCGCATGCCGGCTGGCACAGCCGGAAGACATCATCCTCGTGGCCGGCAAGGGGCACGAAACCTACCAGGAAATCAAGGGCGTCAAGCACCCCTTCGATGATCGGCAGGTATTGGCGGAAACCTTTAAAACCCTCGAAAACTGATGCTGTACGCATTCTTGGAATGGTTGAACGCAATGGTGACTGGGGGCATCCCGGGTTTCGGGGTGTTCAAATACCTGTCGTTCCGTTCGGCGCTTGCCATCATCACCTCGTTGCTGATCGCGGTCTTTTTCGGGAAGCGCATCATCCTCCAGCTGAGGGCCCGGCTGATCGGCGAGACCATCCGCACGGACGGCCCCGAGAGCCACAAGCCCAAGGCCGGCACCCCGACCATGGGGGGCATCATCATCTTCCTCGCCGTCATGGTCCCGACCCTCCTGTGGGCGAACCTGACCAACGCCTATGTCCTGCTCATCCTTCTCGCCACGGCATGGATGTTCGTGATCGGATTTGCGGACGATTACATTAAGGTTTTCAAGAAGAACAAGGCAGGCCTGGCCGGCAAGTTCAAGATCATGGGGCAGGTGGGGCTCGGCCTGATCGTGGGGCTCGTGATGGTCTTTCACAGCGATTTCAAAGGGCCGCAGGGCTGCATCAACGACAACGGCACACTCGTGGTCAATGACTACCTGGAGAGCAAAGGGTTCCTGAAAGGGGACCGGTTGCTCGCCATTGATGGCCAGCAATACGATACCGCGGGATCCACCGCAGGCGGGAGCTACCTCGTCGAGCGGATCATCACGGACCGAGGGTTCTCCCGCACCGAGCAGAGAACCATACAGATTGCAGACGCCGAGGTGGCGGATGTCTGGAATGCATTCCACGGCAAGCGTGAGACCGCATTCGAGACCAAGACCAATGTCCCGTTCCTGAAAAACTATGTGTTCAATTACGGCCGCCTGGCCTTCTGGGAAAACCCTGATGGCGGCTTGGCAGGGAAGCTGGTGTACGTCCTGATCTGCATCTTCACCGTCACTGCCGTGAGCAATGGCGTGAACCTGACGGACGGATTGGACGGACTGGCGGCCGGAACGGCGGCCATCGCAGGCGTGGTGATCTTCATCTTCGCCTATGTCTCCGGCAACGTCATCTTTGCCGAATACCTGAATATCAGCCACATCCCCAAGGCGGCGGAGCTGACCATCTTCTGCGGAGCCCTGGTCGGCGCCTGTGTCGGCTTCCTCTGGTACAATACCTATCCAGCCCAGGTGTTCATGGGTGACACAGGCAGCCTGATGCTCGGCGGCGCGATCGGCGTCCTGGCGATGATGGTCAAGAAGGAGCTCCTGATTCCGATCTTCTGCGGTGTCTTCTTCGTGGAATCCCTGTCGGTGATCCTGCAGGTCGGCTACTTCAAGTACACGAAGAAGAGATCTGCCTCCGGCGAGGGCACGCGCCTCTTCCTCATGGCACCCCTCCACCATCACTTCGAGAAGCAAGGCCTCCACGAGACCAAGATCGTCGTCCGCTTCTGGATCGTGGCTGTCATGCTGGCCGTCATGGCATTTGCCACCCTGAAACTACGCTGAGAAAAGAAATGAAAATCACAGTCCTAGGCGGCAAAGAAAGCGGAGTAGGCGCGGCGATCCTCGCCCGGAGGCTCGGCCATGCCGTCTGGGTGAGTGAATCCGGAAGCATCCCGGACAAGTACAAGGCAGAGATGGCGCAGCATGGGATCGATTGGGAGGAAGGCGGGCACTCCGAGTCCAGGGCAGTGGATGCCGACCTCGTCGTGAAAAGCCCCGGCATCCCGGAAAAGGCTCCCATCATCCAGCGCATTCGCGCCAGGGGCATCGAGATCGCTTCCGAGATCGAATTTGCCTCCCGCCATACGGAGAGCACCATCGTAGCCATCACCGGCAGCAATGGCAAGACCACCACGACCCTGCTCACACACCATGTGCTCGTCAAGGCAGGCCTGGAGGCAGGCTGTGCCGGCAACGTGGGGGACAGCTTCGCCCGCATGGTCGCACTGGCACCCAAGCCCTACTACGTACTCGAGGTCAGCAGCTTCCAGCTGGATGACATCCGCACCTTCAGGCCGCACATTGCGGTGCTGACAAACATCACGCCCGATCATCTGGACCGGTACGACTACCAGCTGCGAAAATATGCCGACGCCAAGTTTCGCATCACGGAGAACCAGACCCCCTCAGACCACTTCATCTGGTGTATGGACGACCCTGTCTCCGCCGAGATTCTCCCTGAAAAGGGAATTCAGGCGCGGATGCACGGGTTCAGCTACGATAAGCATCCCGATGCAGCGGCATGGGTGGAAAACAATGAAATAAGGCTTTCAATGAATCCTGAACAGTCAATCTTCTCGATCGACGCCATGACCATCCAAGGTCGGCACAATGTGTACAACTCGATGGCGGCTGCGGTTGCGGGGTCCCTCCTGGATCTCCGAAAGGACAAGATCAGGGATGCCTTCACGGACTTCCGAAACGCCGAGCACCGCCTGGAAAAGGTCGCCGTGGTCCGCGGAGTCGAATTCATCAACGATTCCAAGGCCACCAATGTCAATTCGACCTGGTATGCACTGGAAAGCGTCGATACGCCTGTGATATGGATCGTCGGAGGGGTGGACAAGGGCAATGACTACTCCTCCCTCATCCCCCTGGTGGAGAAGAAGGTCAAGTGCATCATCGCCCTGGGAAGCGACGTCCTCAAGATCCACAAAGCCTTCAGCCAGAAGGTGGACATGATCGTGAACACCATGGACATGGCGGAATGCGTGAAAATGGCCTACCACATGAGCGACAAAGGCGACACGGTGCTGCTCTCGCCCGCCTGCGCATCCTTCGACCTGTTCGAGGACTATCAAGACCGTGGAAGACAATTCAAGAATGCTGTCCGTGAACTGTGAAATGAACATGGCAAGAGACACTGCAACCACTGGAAATCTGGAAGGCACATCCACATCTGCCACCCTCCACTTTCCATCAAGAAGGGCCTGCAAGAGATGATCGACTACATCCTGCATCGGCTCAAGGGCGACAAAGTCATTTGGCTGGTCGTGTTTCTCATCTGCATGGTGAGCCTGCTGGCAGTCTATACGGGAGCCGGGTCGCCTGTGCTTGCCCAGCGGTCCAGCACCAGCCTCATCTTGCTGAAGCACTTCATGCTGCTCTCCGCAGGATTCGTCATCATGTTCTTCGTCAGCAAGTTTGACTACCGGAACTTCGCCCGCATCAGCGACTACCTGCTCTACCTTTCGACCCCCGTCCTCCTATACGTCTTGATTTGGGGAAGGGACATCAACGGTGCGGCGCGATGGATCTCCCTGCCGCTCGGGTTCTCTTTCCAACCCTCGGACCTGGGCAAGGTGGCCTTGCTCATCCATCTGGCAAAAATGCTCACGCAGAAGCAGGAAGTCATCAAGGACTTCAAGGAGGCCTTCCTGCCGACCATCACCTGGGTGGTGGTCATCTGCGGCCTGATCGCACCCGCCAACCTGAGCACGGCCATGCTGTTGTTTGCCACCAGCATCATCCTGCTGTTCATCGGCGGCGTCCATCTGAAGTACATCGGTTCCCTGTTCGCGATCGGGATCGTCGCCGGCTTCATCCTCTTCCAGACCGCCAAGCGCGCCGAGACCTGGGAAAACCGGATCTCAGCCTACACCAGGAGTTGGACAGACCCGAGATACGATCCCGGATACCAGGTGACACAGTCCTATGGCGCGATCGCCTCGGGAGGAATCTTTGGCAAGGGGCCGGGCAAAAGCACCCAGCGGAACTATGTCCCCAACTCCACCAGCGACATGATCTATGCCATCATCCTCGAGGAGTTCGGGCTCATTGGCGGGCTGTTCGTCATGGGATTGTACCTCGTGCTGCTGTTCCGCACAGTGGGCATCGTGACCATGAGCAAAACCTTCGGAGCCCTGCTGGCGGCGGGCTTGTCCTTCCTCCTGGTCATCCAGGCCATGGCCAACATGGCCGTGGCTGTCGGGGTGATGCCAGTCACGGGGCAGCCGCTTCCCATGCTCAGCATGGGAGGAACCTCCATCTTGTTCACATCGTTTTCCCTGGGCGTCATCCTCAGTGTGAGTGCGACCGCCCTGGAGGACAAAAAACAGGCGAAAGCCAAGGCGAAGGGAGGACTCGCGACAGCATGAGCACACGTGTCATCATCACAGGCGGGGGCACGGGAGGGCACATCTTCCCCGCCATCTCCATCGCCGACGAGCTGAAGAAGCGCGACAGCACCATCGAGATCCTATTCATCGGTGCAGAAGGCGGCATGGAGATGCGGATCGTGCCGCAGTACGGTTATCCAATCCAGGGCGTGAGCATCAGTGGCCTCAGGCGCAGTTTCGCACCCATGGACATCCTGAGAAACCTGCTCCTGCCCTTGAAGATACTCCGCAGCCTGATGACCGCCCGCAGGATGATCAGCGACTTCAAGCCGGATGTGGTGGTGGGGGTGGGAGGCTATGCAAGCGCACCGGTCGGACGTGCAGCCGCCAGCAAAGGCATACCGGTGGTGATCTGCGAGCAAAACGCCTACCCCGGCATCACCAACAGGCTGCTCGCCCCGAAGGCAGCCCGCATCCTGCTAGGCAACGGGGCTGCGCAGCAGTACTTTGACAAGGCCAAGTGCAGGATCACCGGAAACCCTGTCCGGCGTGCGCTCCTGGGCGGCGACCGGAACCAAGGGCTCTCCGCCCTCCACCTGGATGGAAGCCGCCCCGTGGTGCTTTCCCTCGGCGGAAGCCTCGGCGCAGGCACCTTGAATGCAGCATGGGAGGCAGGCTGGAGACAGCTCGCCGAGCATGGCATCCAGCTGGTCTGGCAATGCGGAAAGCACTACCATGACGACCTGAAGGCCCGCCTCCCGAAGCATGAAAATCTCCGCCTGGCAGCCTTCATCGAGGACATGGCGGGTGCCTATGCGGCGGCAGACCTGGTGGTCTCCCGCGCAGGAGCCAGCACCATTTCGGAGCTGATCCTCCTGAACAAGCCAAGCATCCTGGTACCGTCGCCCAATGTGGCCGAGGACCATCAGACCAAAAACGCCCGGTCGCTCACCGAACGCGGCGCAGCCATATTGGTCCAGGATGGCGAGGCCAAGGCCAAACTGGCAGGGATCGTCATGGAACTGCTGTCCCATCCCGGGAAACTCGAGGCACTGCAAGCGGGAATCGCAGCAGTGGAAAAGCACGACTCCGGCCGAGAGATCGCAACGGAGATACTGAGTCTGGTCAAATTGAACGGTCATGGTAGATAAAATGGAACTCGACAAGCTGCACCATGTGCACATGCTCGGCATTGGAGGCATCGGCATGAGCGCACTCGCACGCTTTTTACACCGCAGGGGCAAGACCGTCACGGGGTACGACAAGACGGCGACCCCGCTCACCGAATCATTGGCCGCCGAGGGAATCGAGGTCTATTTCGACCCCAGGCCCAGCAGGGTGGACGGTGCGGACCTGGTGGTCTACACCCCCGCGATTCCCAGGGACTTCCCCGAGTTCAAGCGCGTCGCCGAATCCGGCAAGCCGGTCATGAAGCGTGCAGAGCTGCTCGGGATGATCTCCCGCGCCTACAAGACGATCGCCGTCGCTGGAACCCACGGCAAGACCAGCACCACCGGCCTGATCGCCCATCTTCTGCGGAGCTGCGGCATAGACTGCACTGCATTCATCGGCGGCATCACCCAGAACTACCAGACAAATTTCATCGACGGCGGTTCGGAATGGGTGGTCGTGGAGGCCGACGAGTTCGACCGTTCATTCCTGCGGCTCAGCCCGGACATCGCCGTGATCACGAGCATGGATGCCGACCATCTGGACATCTACGGGGAGGCCGCCGCCGTCCGGCGGTCCTTCAGGGACTTCGCCGAATGCCTGAAGCCTGGAGGAACCCTCTTCCTGCACCATGCACTCACAGTGGACGAGCTGGAGGCCGGCCGCAAAGTGTTCACCTACGGCGTCGGGATCGGACGGTTCCGCTCCGTGGAGCTGCAGCACCGCGGCACGCTGGTCAGCTTCGACTACCAGTCCCCCTGGACCAAGTTCGAGCACTTGCGCCTGAATCTGCCCGGCACTTACAACGTCGAGAACGCCACTGCGGCGATTTCCGTGGCCGTCTCATTGGGTGGAAGCGAAGAGAACATCCGCAAGGGCCTGGAGAGCTTCACAGGCATCAAGCGGCGCTTTGACATCCGGTACCGGACGGACCAGGTGGTGTACATCGATGACTACGCCCACCATCCCATGGAAATCGAGGCCCTGCTGGGCGCAGTGCGCGACATGTTGCCGGGGCACAGGGTGGTGGCCGTCTTCCAGCCCCACCTGTACAGCCGCACCCGCGACTTCCACCAAGGATTTGCGGCAGCCCTCTCGAAAGCCGATGCCGTCATCTTGCTGGACATCTATCCCGCCCGCGAGGAGCCGATCCCGGGCGTGACCAGCCGGATGATCTATGACCTCATCACGCAGGAGGACAAGGTGCTCACCGACCTGAATGGCTTGGAAACGGAATTGAGGAAGCATCAGCGGAAGCCCGTCGCCCTGCTCACCATCGGAGCAGGTGACATTGATACACAGGTGGATCCAATACGTGAAATGATCGCCCACTGGTAAGGATGAAGAGGCCGAAGTCCCAGATATTGCTCTATGCCCTGCTCACGGTCTTCTCCTGGATGATCGTGGGGCTGGGATCCGCACGCCAGAACCGGGAAATGGTCAAGGGCCTCCAGCCAAGGATCCTGAACCAGGAGAACAACCATTTCCTGGAGCTGGACGACGTGAAGGACCTGGTGCGGGAGATTCAGGAGCGACCCATCGAGGAATGCCGCAGGGGCGAGGTCAAGGCAGACGAGATCGAGCGGTCATTGAATGAGAACCCCTACGTCAAGAAGGCGGAGGCATACACTGATATCGCCGGGATGGTCGTCGTGGAGCTGGAATTGCGCAAGCCACTCGCCCGGGTCATGTACCGGGACGGCAGCGGATTCTATCTCGACCGTGAATTCCGCAAGGTCGACCTCTCGCACCACTTCAGTGCAAACACGATGATCGTCAGCGGGATTGAGCGCGAGCCATTGGTGCCCAGGGATACGGTCAAGAGCCCGCAACTGGACAGCCTGCGGGAATTCCTCCGATACGTCGACCAGTCCACGTTCCTGCGTTCACAGATTTCCGAGGTCGTCGTGAAGCCCAATGGAGAACTCGTCATCTACCCGGAAGTGGGAGACGTCGTCATCGAATTCGGCAAGCCGAGGGAGATCGCCGAGAAGTTCGCCAACCTGGACCTCTTCTACCACAAGGTATTGAACCGCGTGGGATGGCGGAAGTACAAGCGCATCAGCCTGGAATTCAAGGGCCAAATCGTCGCAAGGAGATGAGAATGGAAACAGGCTGGACGAAAGATGGGGCGCGGAAGGCTGCCATGGGCACCTGCCCGGCACCCCGGATATGGAATGAAATGGAATTAAGTTACTGATATAAAAATGAGCACAGAAAAAATTGTAGTAGGGCTCGACATTGGCACCACGAAGGTTTGTGCCATCGTCGGCAAAAAGAATGAGTTTGGCAAGATCAACATCCTGGGCTTTGGGAAGGCAGAGTCGGACGGCGTGAGCCGAGGGGTGGTCGTGAACATCGACAAGACTGTAGAGGCGATCCGCAAGGCCGTCGCAGAGGCCGAGAAGCAGAGCGGCGTGGACATCAATGTCGTCTATGTGGGCATCGCCGGGGAACACATCCGCTCGATGCAGCACAAGGGCATCATCACCCTGAGCAATCCTGACATGGAGATCAATGCCATCGATGTCAAGCGACTGCACGATGACATGTTCAAGATCGCCACACCGCCCGGGATGGAAATCCTCCATGTCCTGCCGCAGGAATACACCGTGGACAACCAGGTGGGCATCAAGGATCCGGTCGGCATGAGCGGTGTCCGCCTGGAAGGCAACTTCCATGTGGTGACCGGCCAGACCACGGCCGCGAACAACATCTACAAGTGCGTGCGCAAGGCAGGTCTCGAAGCCCGGGAACTGATCCTGGAGCCACTGGCCTCGAGTGCGGCAGTCCTCACCGACGAGGAGCGCGAAGCAGGCGTATGTCTCGTGGACATCGGAGGCGGGACGACAGACCTCGCGATTTTCGAGGACAACATCATCCGCCACACCGCCGTGATCCCATTCGGAGGCAACATCGTCACCGAGGACATCAAGCACGGCTGCTCGGTGATGCGCCGTCAAGCGGAGCTGCTGAAACTGCGGTTCGGCAGCGCGCTGGCGACAGAGATCAAGGACGATGAAATCATCACGATCACAGGCCTCCAAGGCCGTCCCCCGAAGGAAATTCGCCGCCGTACGCTCAGCAACATCATTCAGAGCCGCATGGAGGAGATCGTGGAATTCGTGGCGGCGGAAATCAAGCACAGCGGCTATGAGAAGAAGCTGGTGGGCGGGATCGTGGTCACCGGCGGTGGCTCGATGCTGGCCCATACGAAGCAGCTCATCGAGTACGTCACCGGGATCGATACCCGCATGGGGATGCCCGGCGAGCACCTTGCCAGCGGGCTCGTGGATGAGGTGAACAGCCCCATGTACGCGACCAGCACGGGGCTGGTGATACAGGGCCTCAATGCAGGGGAACCTTCCAGCCGGTCACAGGCCGAGCAGCGGCAGCCCGCACTCGAAGAGCGCCCATCCTCCAAGAAGGAGAAGCCACAGGCTCCGCGCACCGTCGCAGAGCGCCCCAACATGAGCATCATCGGACGTGTGAAGGACTGGTTCGAAAGCACCATGACCAACACGGGAGACTTTATCGAATAATCAGCAGATGGCGGTGACCCGTACAGGCTGCAAGCGCTAACTTTAGATTAAGATACTATTATGATGGAGATTGATATGTCAACGATTGAATTTCAAATGCCGAAAAACCGCAACTCGATCATCAAGGTGATCGGCGTGGGCGGCGGTGGCGGCAACGCGGTCAACAACATGTACCGCAAAGGCATCAAGGGGGTGGACTTCATCGTCTGCAACACAGACGTGCAAGCCCTCGACATGAGCCCCGTCCCGAACAAGATTCGCCTCGGGGCCAACCAGACGGAAGGCCTCGGCGCAGGTGCAAATCCGGAGCTCGGACGCCTCTCGGCGATCGAAAGCCTGGAACAGATCCGCGAAGTCCTGAAAGCGAACACCAAGATGGTCTTCGTCACCGCTGGCATGGGCGGCGGTACAGGGACGGGAGCTGCACCCGTGATCGCAGGCCTCGCAAAGGAGATGGGCATCCTGACCGTGGCCATCGTTACCACTCCCTTCCGGTTCGAAGGCAAGAAGCGCATGGGGCAGGCCTTCTCCGGCATCAAGGCCCTGGAGCAAAGCGTGGACACCATCGTCACGATCAACAATGACAACCTCACCGAAGTCTTTGGGAAGAACGTGACCATGAAGCAAGCCTTCGAGGAGGCCGACACCGTCCTCTGCGATGCCGCCAAGGGCATCGCAGAGATCATCACCCGCGAGGGCTACATCAACGTGGACTTCGCCGACGTGAACACGATCATGAAGGATGGAGGCACCGCACTGATGGGCACTGCCACCTACTCCGGCGAGGACCGTGCCATTCGTGCCGCAGAGGATGCCATTTCCTCTCCCATGCTGGACAGTGTCAACATTCACGGCTCACGCGGCATCCTCGTCAATATCACCGCTGCCGCTAACAGCCTGCGCCTGGATGAGACCACCACGATCGTGGAATACATCCAGGAAGCCGCAGGAGACAATGCCGACATCATCTTCGGCACCGTCTATGACGACGACATGGGAGACGAGCTGAGCGTCACCGTGATCGCCACCGGGTTCGACAATGAGCGGCGCAGCTTCACCGGCGCGAATGCCAATCCGCCACAGAAGCAGGTGCTCGATGCCAATCCCGAGAAGCCGCAGGCACCCCCCCGGCCTGAAACCCGTGAGGAGAGGAAGCCTGCCCAGCACCTCGAGGACTTCAGCATCACCAGCAGCCCCGTCTTCACCTTTGACCTCGAGACACCGAAGACCCCTCCGGTACCCGTACAGCCGAGTCTCTTCGAGGAGCGCCCTCCCGTGCGCCGTGACGATCCGCCGAAATCCCTCAAGGAGACCGAACTCGAGGAGCGCATTCGCAAGCTTCGCAGCACAGATTACAACTACCACAACCCCGAGTCGCTGAAAGGCATGGAAGACATCCCCGCCTACCTTCGCAAGAGCGTGAACCTCCAGCAGCAGGAGCAGCGCGGCGAGCCCAAGCTCAGCAGGCTGAGCCTGGAGGACGTGGACGAAAACAGGTTCACCATCAGTGACAACAACGCCTACCTCCACGACAACGTGGATTAACCGGGACGGGGGTAGGCAGAGGGTCGCAGGGCCGTGCGCGAATCCCATGGGTCGGTCGACCTGAGGGGACTCCCATGTCCTGTACCGTATTCGCAGCTCTTTTTTATAATAGTATTCTTAATTCAGCGAGACACCACCCCTGCCACCCGGGGGTGGTTGTCTTTTTTTCATGGGCATACCCATGCGGAGTGGCCATGCGAGCTGTTGCACTTCCTGGTTGAACACAGGCATTTCGCCCGGAAAACCAATAATAATTTCGTTCCGGGCTTCCCGTATGTACTTGCCTCCCCTATGCGTGGCGTTCATTTCCCATGCCGACCCATCATGCCAGGGAAACAATCGCGGCACGCTGTCACTGGCCGTGAATCCGTCCGGCGACTCACCCGCGTTTCCGGAACCCGTTCGCGGAACCCTGCCCTGCTTCACGATGAATCCCCGGATCTGCCCCGTTTCATTCTCGGAGGGAGCAGCCGTCCTGCCCGCTGATGTCAATCTACCCCACCCCTATCAACCCGCCTTCGAGTCCAGAAAAGTGAATAATATCCCCGACGACCGACAGCATGGTATTGAGCAAAATGGCAGCCATGAGCCTGGCCGGGACAATGGAAAGGTTCATGCGCGCTGCGATGGAGATCCAATCGATCAAACATAGGTTTTGACTATTAGTGCTATCTTCGCGAATCAACTTTTGGAGAAATCGAATGAGCAATAAGTATGTAGGATTTGTCTCGGATGACCACTTGCTCGGCTGCATTGGCAATCTGCACAAAGCCTACTTGAAAGCCAGGAACAACCTCACCAAAGAAAAGTTCTATTCCAACAAGGTTGACACGGTCAAGCTGACCTTCGATGCAAAGTTCAATTATATCGACGAGGAAAGCCTCATCCAATCAGAGATTTTAAGACAGATGGACAAGTCCATCAATAATTCCATCGGGACATTCCACGAGCAAGTCCTCGGCGGAATAGAAGGTTTTGAAGCGGGAAAACTAAGTGGTTACGACATCAAAGCAAAGGACAACACTTTATTTGCAGACATCAAGAACAAGCACAACACAATGAACAGCAGTGCTTCCGAGGCACTCTTTCAAAAGTTGGCCCGTTATGCTGACGACCATAAAAAGGCCCAATGTTACTGGGTTCAGATTTTAGCCAAAGGAAGCTTTTGCAACTTGTGGAGCGGCGATATCAACGGCAAGGAATATCGACACAGCAGAGTTCATAAAATATCGGGGGATAGGTTTTACGCTTTGCTTTCAGGGCAGGAGGATGCGTTTCTACAACTATACAAGGCCCTACCAGCTGCGATCAAAGATTATCTGGATTCCATCCACAAAAACGAAGGGATTGCAGCAAATAGCACCTACGACGAACTAAAAGCAGGAACGAACGAAAGCAAACGAAGCACGCTGGACCAGATCACCTTTGAGAATTACAGCTACTACCTGGGTTTTGACACGTTGTAAAACTGGTTCAAAAACTTCACAATGGAATAGCCTACCTCGGTTCCCAAATTAACGGGAACGGCGTTCCCGATCTGCTTGTATTGTTGGGCCATTGAACCCTCAAATCTCCAATCGTCAGGAAAGGTCTGGATACGGGCATATTCACGGACTGTAAACGGACGGGTTTCATCGGGATGGCAGCGTTCAGTTTGCTTCTGAGCCGGACTACAGGTAAGCGTCAGGCATGGCTCATCCCAGCCGATCCGCCGTGCCATTCCGGTTTTGCCACCACCCAGGTGGAAACTGCCACCCATGAATTCCTTCTGAACCTCCAGCGGCAGATCTCTCCAGTATCCTTTCGGAGGAACCAGTTCCAAGACCTCTTTTTTGCTTTGCGGATATTTTGCTCCAATTGACACCGGGACATCCGTCTCATACAGCTCTCCTTTTTTCAAGGCATCCTTCAAGGTGTAAACTTTCCTGGAAGGCTTGGGGTACTCATAGTGTAGTTCAATATCCTTTCTGATTCCGACGACAATCAACCTTTCCCTCTTTTGTGGCACCCTGAAGTTGATCGCCTTCAATACCTGCACCGGCGCCACATTGTAGCCGATCTCATCCAAAATGGAAATCATGCCTTCCAAGGTTTTCCCGTTTTCGTGGCTCAACAATCCACGGACATTCTCGCCAATACAGATTAAGGGGTTTACCTCTCTGACAACCCTTGCAAATTCATAGAATAAAGTTCCCCTTGCATCGGCAAAGCCTAGCTTTTTGCCTGCATAGCTGAACGCCTGACAAGGGAACCCGCCAGTCACGACGTCCACCTTGTTTTTGTATTCGGAAAATTCAAACCCCTTTATATCGCCTTCCAGCACTTTCCAGTTCGGACGGTTGCTTCTCAAGGTTTGGCAGGCCCATTTGTCAATTTCATTCAATGCGACACATTTCAAACCTGCCTTTTCCATTCCAACGGCGAAACCGCCTGCACCGGCAAAGAGCTCCAAGACAGAGTAATCCCGGTGCGGCTCGACATGGTTGGTAGTGGTATCTTCAGCATCGTGGCTGAGAAAATCGGCAAACAATGCCTCCACCTGTTCCCGTTGATAGACCCGATAGTTGCTCATTGGTTCACGGATGGCAAAAAGCTTACCCTCCCTGTCCCATCTCCTGAGGGTTTCCTTGCTTTTTCCGATGAGTTCCGAGGCTTCGGAGAGTGTCAAATAATCTTTCATAACCCAGTGGCTTAACCTTATGCAATGGTTATAAATCTACGACTAAAATTCAAGCCCACAACCAGGGCGGAAGCAATGGAACGATTTTTATCGAAATGGACGGGTGGTTTCCCCCGTAGGGGGCTTGTCTCGGAGAGGTACGGCTTTGGCCGTCCTGGCTACGCAATTCCCATGGCCCCAAGGACGGTGATGGCGCGGATTGTCCCTTTATGAGACGACCATCCCGATGACAGTCCCGTTCTCCAGGATCGAATTCTCGAAGGTGCAATCCACGACCCTTGCGCCGGACAAATCCGCATCGTAGAAGAGGCAATCGGTCAGCTGGCAGTTTTCAAGGCGTGCATTTCTGAGGACACTGTCGCAGAAGTCCACGTTGGTGATGCGGCAGTTCCTGAAGACGGCGCCTGTCAGGTCGGCATCGTCCAGCTTGGAGTGCTCGAGCTCCAGGCCGGCCCACTGGCTTCCTTTCAGGTTGGCTCCGCCCATGCGGACATCGTGGAAATGGATGTCCTCGAAGGCGGCACCTTCCATGGTGGCAGCACCGAAGGTGGTTTCCCGCAGGACCGTCCCGACGAGGCGGGTGTTCACGAAGTAACCCGAGGTAAAGGTGATGTCGCTGAAATCATGACCCTGGAAGGTCGCATGGGAGAGGTGGGCCTCACTCAGGATCAGCGGGACACCCTTGACCTTGGCCGCATTCCATTCGGCTGCGCCTTTCCAGATCAGGCCGAGCCATTTCAGGGATTCCCTCCAGTAGTCGTCGTCCAGCACCACACCGTCCAGGATCGTGCCCTGCAGGCGACAGGTGGAGAGGTGGTAGCCTTTGATCTTGGCGCGGGAGAGATTGGAGCCTGTCAGGTCGAAGCCGGCCAGGTTGGCCTGGGTCAGGTCCATCCCCGACAGGTCTGCACCTGCGAGCATTGTTTTTTCACCTTGGGCAAGTTTCTCCACCTCCTGGTTGAAGGTCGCCACGTTGCCGGTCAGCAGGTCTTTCCAGTTCACCATTCGTCCTAGCCTTTACGTCCGTTTTTATAAGCAGCAGTTGCAGCCGCGCCTAGGCTCATCGCGGAGGATCTCACTGTTCCAAGGCGGGCGATGTCATAGGCACTGAAATAGGAAGAGGCCTTATGTGTGGCCATGGGATCCTTGCCTGCCTCGTCTGCCTTTTCTTTCACTGAATTTTCTCCAATGGTGAGCATCACATCGTATCCAGCCAGTGATTTGGCCTTATCTTCCCCGACCAGCTCCCGGACAGCCTCACAGAGACGATCTGCATATTTTCCCGCACGGTACACGGCATACTGGGGGTCGTGGATGTTGTGGTTCAGGGAATGAAGCACATCGCCGACGTTTTCATTCACGGACTGTAGGTACATTTCCTTGCTGAGCAAATACTTGACTTCAGTGACCGCAGTGGTGATCGCCGTGCCGTCTTTTTGCTTGAGGAGATTTTGGCCATCTCCTTTTGCGACTGAGTCGTTGTGCGCCTTCAATTTTTTGGTGGCACCCTGCTTCCCGTACACGGTATGCAAGACGGCTCCCTGCGTGGCATAGACCTCGTTGGCGTAGGTGAGGCCGCGTGAGATTTCATTGTGAAGCTCCAGGGCGAGTGCTTCGACGACTGCCGGTCTCCCTCCCATCTCCTTCAGCTTCGCGATATGCAGCCTGAGTTTCTTGACTTTCAGGACGGTTTCTTCATACTTTCGGTTGGAGATTTGCATCTCCAGGGCTTCATGTGCCATCTCGTCATGACCGTGCGCATCTGCGAAATCAAGCTTCTTTCTTCTCTCTTTTCCACTCTGCTCGTTGAGCTGCTCCTCGAGATGTAGCGCCTCTTCCGCCTGCCTGACACCGGCGTCCACTGTCTGCCGGAAGATAGTGTATTCATGGTTCGCAAGGTCGAATTTCTTTTGCATCTCCCTTGCCTGCCCACCCTCGAGACCCTTCAAGATGTCCGCTGTATAGCTAGCCCACTCCAGAGGGGTCATGTTTCGACGGATCTTCACCATGGACCATACCTCATTTTGGTCGTCCTTCTTCTTCTTACCTTCGTCGCTGAGTTGTTCCTCTTCCTTGGGGGTGACGGTATACACATTTTCATCATTCAGCTTTCCGTCTCCACCAAACATCCAGTCAGAGGAGTAGATGTTGATATCGAAAAATGCCCCCGGTTCAGTGCCAAACTTGGCTCGAAACTCCCTGTTCATCACTGCAAGCCCGATTTCAGTATGACTGCCGCTTGCTGACAAGTCGATATCCGAGGTCACGGACTCAGAGCCGACCGAATCCTTGAGACCGAAATTTTCGCTGGCAGATTCGCTGATTTTCAGTTCGTGGAGCACCCCGGCATCCTGTTGATACTTCTGCTTTTCCAGCTCAGGCTTGATGGCCGAGGCCATGGTTTTGGTTGCGAATTCAGTCCAAACCCTTCCACGCATGTTGACAAGGGCTTGCATCAGGGCGATGCTACGCTGGTGGGGGGGAATCTCATCTCCCTCCAAGCCCGGCCACCCATCAGTGGTGAGCACCTTTTTCGCCTTGAACCAGTTCCGTTCGAAAACATCGATCAAGATATCCAATAGGACATTGTCGCTGAGGGAACCTTGCCCGCCCGGCCCAGCCTTGCCTGGATCGATGGTGGTGACTTTCAGCGCTCTGGCCAAGCCAGCAAGTGTCCCATCGTAAGCATTTGCGAAATCCATTCCCAGCAATCTGGCATCGTCTTCCTTCGTCAATGGCCCATGTTCTTTACCCTCCCTCTGAATCGGATTCACAGCCTGCTGCATGACCTTCGCCTGGCCACCGTTGTTGATGGCAGCTTGCTGCTTTCGCTGTGCGTTGGCTTCCGGGCTGTTGTCCACAAACTGGAAGGATGACTTCTCGCCGTTCAGCATCCCGGACTTCTGCTCCGAAGCCGACTGGGTTTTACTTTTGCCTCGCAGGACTCCATTTTCCACTTTCATTTGGGCAGGAATGACCAGTGCCTTCGCCCCCATCACATCGGCCTCTTGCTCCAGCCCCGCGTCATCATTGACGGGCACCGTTGTTCCCTTCATCTGGGTGGTGGGCTTCACCCGGCCCTGCTTCTGCTGCACCACATGCCATGCCTCGTGAGCCAGGTGCTTCTCCTGCCCTGGTGCCAGGTGGATGTCCGTTCCCTGGGCGTAGGCATGGGCTTGCAATTGTGCAGGCTTGGAGGAATTGAAATGCACGGTGACGTCATCCATCGGGAGGCCGGAGAGGCGCTCGATCCCGGACTTGAGGTTGTCCGGCATGCCCGTCTTGTTTTCGGGAGCCTTGGTTGAGGGAGCCGAGGACGACCCAGCCTCCTTCAGCTGCAGGTAAGCCGCGTTCCTGGCCGTCATCCTGGAACCCACCGCGCCCTGCTCCAGCACCCTTCTCTGTGCCGCCTGTGCCACCTCATGGTACTTGGCCTGCCACTGAACGAGGCGGCCAGGGGTTCCCGGTGCGGTGGACGGGGAGGTGTGCGACTTACTTGATTGCGGGGTTGTCTTCGATGTCGCGGGCATTTGCTGCTTTTCCATGCTATCATCCATCTTAATCAATCCATGCGATATTAGCAATTGTTCTCGGATATTCCAAATGACTATTTTGGCATTGCCCCCTCAGAAACATTGCATGCAACCCATTCCACTCGGAAGGGACTTCAGTTCAGCCGCAGCCGGCTGCTGCGCCGGACAAATCCGCATCGTAGAAGAGACAATCGGTCAGCTGACAGTTTTCAAGGCGTGCATTTCTGAGGTCGCTGTCGCAGAAGTCCACGTTGGTGATGCGGCAGTTCCGGAAGACGGCGCCTGTCAGGTCGGCATCGTCCAGCTTGGGGTGCTTGAGCTCCAGGCCGGCCCACTGGCTTCCTTTCAGGTTGGCTTCGCCCATGCGAACATCGTGGAAACCGAAGTTCCGGTAAACCGAACATTGCGGACAGGAGTTTTCAAGAGTATTCTTGCGCCTAGCTTCTTCAAATCCTCCTTCGTCAGAATGGCTCCAGAGGCGTTGAAAACTGGATTCTTAGCATTGGAAAGAGCCCATATTGCAACTGCAAACTTTCCTGACCCACATGCTGAGAGCCGTAGATCCTAGCCATAAAAATTAAAAGCTTCTAATTCCTTGAATCATCAATTGCTTATAACTTAAAGTCGTAAATAGCTTTTTCAGCGGCGTCAATGCGATTTTCGAATATCACAAACAAAGAACGATCAGGGGCAACATTTAAGTCGATATGGTCATCGAGATGATTTCTGCAAATATCGACAATCTCATTACGCTCTTCTGTGAGGCGCCTCCATGTTGACTTTTGTTCCTTGGAGAGATTAAACCACCATTTCTTGTCGTATATGTCTTTTTTGCGCCGATATTTAGTCTCCATGGCATCAAATTTTTGTTTGATCAGATCTTTTTTAAATTGTATTGCTTCAGCATCCAAATTGGTGCCTCGGAGAATATTCCAGCGTTGCTGTAATGCCTGGTACACTAAATCGTTTTCAAGGTTTGCATTCGGATCCTTACTGTTGAAGGCTGTCTTTAAATCTTTGATGAAGCTCTTTAATGATGGGGCTTGGGAATAAGCACCATCATTAAAGGTCGTTTTAATATCTGGGTAGATGCTGTAGTAGCGCTCGACTTTCTTGCCCGCTGTGTAGGGAATGTGCGAGTCACGTGCGGTCAAACCCACATCCCCGCGCAAGCCGTTTTCCCAGTTATGAATGGTCAAAAACTCTTCGCCGTTTTGCCATTTGGCGTTGAGTTTTTCTGCGTTATCTCGAGTGAGGGTTTCCATGATGCCTGGATTCCCAGGACTATTGGCCGTGTCTATCATGTTGGTACCCCCGCCGCGCATGTGAGCCGCGTGACCCAATTCGTGACCCATCGTGAGCCAGCCTGGTGTCATGATCTGATGATGAACAGCGCTCTCATTTTTGGAAGCACCTTCATGGGCAGTGACAAAGGATCCAACACTCACCGCTTTGTTAAACTCATACTTTTTACCGTTCAGGATGACGCCTATCTTGTTTTGAAGCAGAGCCGTGCGAAAATCCGCTACCGAGGCTGCCGTCAGGTAATCGCGAGGGCTTTCGTCGCCTTTCAAATCGAATGGCCCCAGAATTTCACCTGTATTGCCGAGGGGTTGTGCTTCTGATTGGTTTCTGTCTTCCAATGTCTTGCCTTTGCCTTTCGCTCCACTCTCAACCCCCTTTGGCAGTTGGCTCTTGGTCTGACCAATATATATATTCGTCAATGCTTCATTGGGGTCGCCCGCATTCAGATAACCCAGCAAATCTCTTCCGGTAGGTGTTTCCAGTAATTTCACCAGCCAAGAAAGCATACGTTTCTTATTTGCCGGGTCGCCCACCAATTGAATCTTGCCCATTCCTCCTTTGATTTGATTCCACAACCGAATAAGGGCAACAGATTTATGGGTCGGCATGCCAGTAAAATCAAAGGGCAGATGGTCGCCAGCAGCAGCCGTTTCGACAAAGTTTTCGTGTTCCTTGCCCGCCTGAATACGTAACGCCTCAAGCTCTTGATAGTGCGGAATATCGGATAGCTTTTCATGCCCGGCATTATTGGCACTGATGTAGGCGAAAATCTTGCGCTCAATTAGTTGGAGTTTACCCGCAGCGACCCCATAGTCTTTGGGTTGCTTGTTTTGGTTGTCCAGAAATTGGTTGTAGGCATTCATCGCAGCTGCGATGGCTTGAAAATCAACCGTATCAGCGGTCTTTTTTAGAAAGGCCTTCCCATTCTTAAAACGGCACTGAATGGGATCATGCATCATGTTGGCAGGATGCTGCACTGCCTTTGCCTGGTCGCCTTCCCGCTGGTCGCCGGATCGGGTACCTGATTGGAACTGGGGTGTGCCATCGTATGCTACCCGCTGGTTTTGGAGTTGTGTGGCCATCGCCTTGGCCCCCATCACATCGGCCTCTTGCTCCAGCCCCACGTCATCATTGACGGGCACCGTTCCCTTCATCTGGGTGGTGGGTTGTACCCGGCCCTGCTTCTGCTGCGCCACATGCCATGCCTCGTGGGCCAGGTGCTTCTCCTGCCCCGGTGCCATGTGGATGTCCGTTCCCTGGGCGTAGGCATGGGCTTGCAATTGTGCAGGCTTGGAGGAGTTGTAATGCACCGTGACATCATCCATCGGGAGGCCGGAGAGGTGCTCGATGCCGGACTTGAGGTTGTCCGGCATGCCCGTCTTGTTTTCGGGAGCCTTGGTTGAGGGAGTCGAGGACGACCCAGCCTCCTTCAGCTGCAGGAAGGCAGCGTCCCTGGCCGTCATCCTGGAACCCACCGCGCCCTGCTCCAGCGCCCTTCGCTGTGCCGCCTGTGCCACTTCATGGTACTTGGCCTGCCGCTGAACGAGGAGTCCTGGGCTTCCCGCTGCGGTGTACGGGGAGGCGTGCGACCTACCCGATTGCGGGGTGGATATCTGTTTCGAGGGCATGTGCTGCTTTTCCATGCGATCATCCATCTTAATCAGTTCGTGCGATATTAGGAATTGTTCACGGATATTCCAAATGACTATTTTGACATTGCCCCCTCGGAAACATTGCATGCTACCCATTCCACTCGGAAGGGACTTCAGTTCAGCCGCAACCGGCTTCTGCGCCGTGTCTTATACTGGTATGGTACCCCCCAAAATTTGGACAGTGGGATAAGGTGATGAACCCTTAAATTCACATTTATGAGCAAGGGAAGAAAGTTCACGTCCGATTTCAAGACCAAAGTGGTGCTTGAGGCCCTTTCCGAACGCGAAACGCTGGGCGAACTGTCGCAGCGCTTTGTCATCCACCCCAACCAGGGCATCCTGTGGAAGCGTCCATTCCTGGATAATGCCTCGTCGGTTTTTGACCGGGGCAAGACCTCGCGCAGGGAGGAATCCGATGGCGGGGCGGAGAAGTCGCGGATGCTGCAGAAGAGCGGGCAGCTGCAGATCGGGGTGGACTTTTTAAAAAAAGCGTCGGAAGCCTTGAGGAAAGGGAACGGAAGGTGGAGCTGGCGCGCAAGGCGGTACCCGGGTTGGGGCTGTCGCATCGTTGCAGGCTGCCGGGGATTTGCCGCTCCCCGTTGTACTGCAAGCCCGTGG
>JBJOPY010000013.1:0-4515 GCA_046050405.1 Bacteroidota bacterium
TCACGGTGTTGAAGTCTGCATAGCGCACCTTCACCGTGATGCAGGCGGTGAGCTTCTCGGCCTCCCGGAGGGAGAAAGCGAGCCGCTCGGTCATCCTTGCCAGCGTTGCGTGCAGCCCTGCGATGTCGATGGTGTCTTCGGCAAATGTCTGCTCCGAGGAAATGCTTTTGCGCTCACTGTAAGGCTCCACCGGCGTGTCGTCTATGCCATGTGCACGCTGCCATAGCGTCATGCCGGCCTTGCCCATGATGCGTTGCAGGAATTCCTGCGGGATTTCCCGCAGTGTGCGCACCTGCCTCACACCGAGATTGCTCAGAAACTGGGCAGTCTTTTCCCCCACCATCGGTATCTTGCTGACCGGCAGCGGATCCAGGAAAGACTGCTCCATCCCTCTGGAGACTTCCATCTGACCGTTTGGCTTGATCTCGCCCGTGGCAACCTTGGCCACGGTCTTGTTCACCGCCATCCCCATCGACATGGGCAGTCCCGTCTCCCGGGCAATGCGCGAGCGGAGGTCCGATGCCCATCGATAGGCGCCAAAAAACCGCTCCATGCCCGTCATATCCACATAAAATTCATCGATTGATGCTTTTTCAAAAAGGGGGGAATGCGCCCGCACGAGCGCGGTGACCTCGTCCGAGTACCTGCTGTACAGCTCGAAGTCGCCCGAGATCACTGTGGCCGCAGGGCAGAGCCTGCGCGCCAGCTTCATGGGCATGCCGCTCTGCACGCCGAATTTTCGGGTCTCATAGCTGCAGCTCGAGACGACCCCGCGCCCCCCCGTGCCGCCGATGATCAATGGCCGGCCCTTCAGGCGTGCGTCCCGCAGACGCTCCACGCTCACGAAGAAGGTGTCCAGGTCCATGTGTACTATCGCTCGTTTTTCGTTCAGAAACATGCTTCCTCCTTTCCGCTCCCGGCAGGCATTTTTTCAGTGGCCTGGCGATGCGCGGGATGCCTTGCGGACAGCCACAGGGCTGCCGCAATGTTGTTATTGGATTCCAGTGGAAAGACGAAGCCTCCCGGGGGCGGGGAATGCGCTCTTCCGGTTTCCCGGAAGATGCGGCATCCGTGGACGGGACGGGGTTCCCGAAGGGCGGCATGCAGCTGTCCGGGCGGCCCCTGGCCAGGGGCTGCCCCTCTGGGCTGCGGCGGGGCATTCTCCACCCGGGGGCGCATTGGCGCCCCGCTGGGAGAGGGCACCGGGCCTTCTCCCGGCCTGGAGGCAGGCGGTGCCGGTCTAGGCTTCCTGCCCGTGCGAGGGTTTGCGGCGGCCTGCAAGCTTGCCGTCACACGACCTCGACCGCCGCATTCGCCCTTGCAGCAGCGAGCCTCCCCGCATTCTCCGCTGCCAATGGCCGGCGACCGTCATGTCCCGTGGCAGTTCCCCGGGACTGCGTCCGGCCACTTCCCGCAGGCTCCGGGCCCGTATGCCCGGAATGCCGCATTCATGCCCTTCCTGTAACCATTCGTTTTCCGTCCCTTGCCTCCGTCGGCTTGGGTCCTTGTCAAAATCCCTCCTGCCCTCCGGCAGTAGCGGACGCGGCCATCGCCCTCCATGCAGCACCGCTGCGATCGAGCCCTTCGCCGCCACCCGCCGCCGCTGCGGGCGCCTCCCGAACTGGTTCAGGATGCACCCCCTCGGACAGAAGCCCTGCTTCTCCGCTTTCCAGTCCGCGCAATGCCCGGACATGGCTGGACAGGCAGGGACAGTCTTCCCCTGGACGATGATAAGGATGCCGGACGAACCTCCATGGACCGGCGGGGAAGTTTCCTTCCGCACGCAAGTCCATTTCCCTTTCCTCCATTCGGTTCCGTGGGAGAATCCATGGCTGTCCTTCGCCAGCGGATCCCATCCCCCGTGCCATTGCCCCAGCTCCCGGACACCCCGCCCCTGGTGAAAGTGCCGGGCCTCTGTCCCTCCGTCCACCCAGTCCCGCCTTTCCCGTGTGCTTCCGAAAAATCTTGGCCGGTTGACTTCCTTGACAGCAATGCCCTGCCGTTTTCACAGGGGAGGAAATCCGTGCCGCGATGCATCTTCATGCCACGGCAGGAGCCCCCTGCATCCTTCCATTGTTTCAAAGAATCCGCATCCCCCTCGCCTGTGCCCCTCCAGCGGGAAACCCTCCATCCCCCCGTCCCCTGCTGCATGGGGCTGCAATGCCCCTGTGCCGCAGGGCATTCCGCCCCCCTTTCCATCCTCCCCCGGCCACCACCGGTGTCCTGTCCCGATGGCAAGCCCCGAGGCATGGGTGCCAGGATGTCACAATTTTTTTTGGATCAACCTGACAATTTTCTTAGCTTTACGCTAATTCCACGGAGCAAAGATGCTTCGTTTTTTGGCAATGTCAAAATTATTTTGCAAAAAATTTTAGCTTATGGGTCTGGTAAATTCAAATATCCGCTATTTGCGCAAGCAGAAGGGGTTGACGCAGGATGCCTTTGCCAATGAAATTGGTGTCACACGCTCCGTGATCGGGGCCTACGAGGAGGGCAGGGCGGAGCCCAAGATCAAGACGATGCAGGTCATGGCCGATTATTTTGGCATTTCCATGGACCAGCTGATCGGGGTGGACCTGGCCGAGTCGGCGGCGAGCCATCTCCGGGGCACCGACGGCGAGAGGCCAGACCCTGCCGGAAAGCGCCTGCGCGTCCTCTCCATCACCGTGGATGCGCAGGGCCGTGAAAACATCGAACTGGTGCGCCAGAAGGCAGCGGCAGGCTACCTGAACGGCTATGCAGACCCTGAGTACATCGAGGAGCTCCCGCGCTTCCAGCTGCCGAACCTTCCGCAGGGCACCTTCCGCGCCTTCGAGATCAGCGGCGACTCCATGCTCCCGCTCGTGCCCGGCACCATCATCATCGGCGAATACGTGGAGAACTGGGAAGTCCTGAAGGACGGCCATTGCTATGTGCTCGTCACGGCGACCGAAGGCGTCGTCTATAAGCGGGTGTACAACCAGCTCGATGAAGGCAAGGTGTTCAGCCTGCACAGCGACAACCCCGCCTATCCGCCCTATCATGTGAGCATCTCCGACGTGGTCGAGGTCTGGAAGGCCAGGTCCTATATCAGCAGCGTATTCCCAGACCCTGAGATGAGCATCCAGAAGCTGGCCACGATCGTGATGGAGCTGCAGAATACGGTGATACGGATGAAGGGCTGAGGGGGCAGGAGGAGCCGGGATCCCGAGGTCGGAGGCTGGGGTTGGAAGGGCAGCCTGCCGTGCTGCCGGGAGGGATGTTGGATCTAAGAATGAAGGTGGATGGCGGCATCCGACCGCCCAGAAGATCGCCAATGAGATCATCGGCAAGGAACTCAACAAGCGACCATGGCCTCACAATCCTCGATCGAATGGACGGAAGTCACCTGGAACCCGGTGACCGGCTGCAAGAAAATCTCCGCAGGGTGCAAGTTCTGCTACGCGGAGGTGATGGCAAGACGCCTCAAGGCAATGGGCGTGCCGCAATACAAGGACGGCTTCAAGGTGCGCCTTGCCCCGCAGGTGCTGGACGCGCCCCGGGGATGGCGGCGGGGGAGAACCGTCTTCGTGAACTCCATGAGCGACCTCTTCCATGAGGATGTCCCCCTCGCGTACATCCAGGCGGTGTTCAAGGTCATGAACGAGACCCCGCAGCATACCTACCAGGTGCTGACGAAGCGTGCCGCCCGCCTGCGGGAGCTGTCAGGGCAGCTGAACTGGACGGACAACATCTGGATGGGGGTCTCCGTGGAGAACGAGAAGGCCACCCACCGCATCCCCGACCTCCAGGAAACACCTGCGAGGACGAGGTTCCTCTCGATAGAGCCCCTGATCGGCCCCATTGTCAGCCTGCACCTGGGCGGAATCGATTGGGTGATCGTGGGCGGGGAGTCCGGGCATGGTGCCCGGGTGATGAAAAAGGAGTGGGTCGATGCCATCCTGGCCAAGGTCCGGGAAGCCGGCATCCCCTTTTTCTTCAAGCAATGGGGCAAGCCCCAGTTCAATGCCGACCCCGCTGACCCCACCATTGCCAAGGAAGATCCCCTTCATGCAAAAGGGGGTTGCCGGCTGGATGGCGTGGTGTATCGCGACATGCCCCCGCGTACGGTGGCGCACCCCATGCCGCATCGTGGATAAGCGGTGTACGGAGCATTTCATTGCCCCGCCTTCTGGAAGGCACCCTGGAGGCGCACCGGACGACGTGGGTCATCCCCAGGAAGGGTTCAGGATGGCATCCAGCGGCGATCGCTCCCCATTCACCACCTCCCGCCATGCCTGCATGCAGCGGACAGGGCGAATGGAGGCGCCCCTTGCGGAGGGTGAAAGGAAAATGCCTCTATGGCATTCCTCGCTGAAAGGCGCAGCCTTGGGGCTATGCCGAGATCACTTCCCCTTCCCGTGCAGGTGCGGCGGCCTCCATCCCGGCTCCCGGCTGGCCGAGCAGCCGGAGCATTCGCAGGTGGGAGGCAAATGCCGCCGCCACCGTGCGGTTCTCACGGTATTTGAATCCATACTCCGCTGCCGTGGCCATCAG
>JBJOPY010000014.1:0-11573 GCA_046050405.1 Bacteroidota bacterium
GAAAGTGTTTCCCAGATCCACATCCCCCTCCCCCAAAACCAACGCCATCGGAGAGCGATTGGCAGATCTCAGCTTGATCTATCGACTGGACTACGCGAACAATTTCAGCGAGAAGGAGGCCATCCTCCTTCTCCAGCAAACAGGAATCATCGAATATGCGGAACCCGCCTTCATCTACAGACCCTTCTATGACCCGAGCGACCCTGACACCACCGGTCAGTATTACCTGCGTTTGATTCAGGCAAGGAGGGCCTGGGATGTCAGCCACGGGGATAGCACGATCAAAATCGGGATCATTGACACGGGTGGTTCATTCACCCATCCAGATTACGCCCCGAAAATTGCAAAGAACCACGCAGACCCAATCGACGGCATTGACAATGACAACAATGGCTATCTCGACGATTTTCAGGGCTGGGATTTTGGGGGCGATATCTGGGATTCCCCGGGGGACAATGTACCGCAATGGGCTGGCACCACCGCAGGTTCGGACCATGGCGTGCTGGTCGGAGGCGCCGCAGCCGCTGCGACGGACAATGGGATCAACGTCGCCGCAATCGGCTTCGATTGCAGCATCCTGCCCGTCAAGGTATCCATCAATGAGGCCCCGCTGATTTATTTTGGATATCAGGGAGTGGTGTACGCCGCAGACATGGGAGCCCAGATCCTGAACCTGAGCTGGGGGGGCGGTGAAGACGAATGCCGCATGTGCGAGGAAGCCATCCGGTATGCCGTCGTCAACAAGGGCGCCCTGGTGGTGGCCGCCGCAGGCAATACCCCACAAAGGCTCGACTTCTACCCGGCAAGCCATCCCCTCGTCATCTCTGTCGCCGGAACGCAACAAAACGATCTCTTCTGGGCCACCAGTCCTGGCTTCGGGACGACATGGAGCTACCTGGCGGACCTCTGTGCGCCTTCCAGGGACATCCTTACGACGACCACGGATGCTGGAACCTATGCGGCGACGGGGACCTCCCTCGGCGCACCGATCGTATGCGGCATTGCTGGCCTTGTCAAGGAGCGTTTCCCGTCGGAATCCATGCGCCAGATCGGTCAGCGCGTACGAATGGGGGCCGATGAAAATGTATATGCCGTCAATGGCTTCAACCATCTGGAGCAGATGGGCAAGGGGCGTGCAGACGCATGGGGTGCGCTGACGTATGCCGGGCCATCTGTACGCGCCGTGGATGTGAGGTTCGATACCGACGATGGATTGATCCAGGGAGGAGACACCATCCTTGTGAGAGCGCGCTTTGTCAACTTCCTTGCTCCAGTCAATCAACTTCAGATCGGCGTGTCTGCTGCCAGTTCCGCTCAGTTGAACGGCCTTCACGGTGCCACTTCAGTTGAAAGCCTGGGCACCATGGATACGGCAAGCACGTGGGTATGCCCTTTCAGACTAGTCGTCAGGCCGAATGTCGCCGCAGGAACACGGTGCTATGTACGCTTCGGATATTCCGGGGAGGGAGGCTATGTGGATGATGAGTACTGGGTGTTCAAGGTGCAGCCCTCGTACGTGAACCTGAACGCCAATCGACTGGAAACCTCCATCAATGGAAGTGGCCGCTGGGGCTTCATGAATTTCCCCTCCTTGACAAGCGGAAACGGATTGTTGGTCGACGGGCAAGGAAGCTTGATCAATGATGCAGGCTTCCTGGTGGGGAAGGATTCCGAGCATGTCTCCAATAATTTCGAGAATTCAAGCGGATCGGCTGACAACCATTTCATGAACGTCCGTCCAATCCAGCGCATCGCCGATGGCCCCAAGGCCGATCTGGAGGCAACAGCGGCGTTCTCTGATGCCTCAGCCGGCACCCAAGCGCTGGGCCTGCTCATCGGGCAGCACAGCTACCAATGGAGCATGGATGGGGATGATGACTACATCATCCAGGAATACACCATCAAGAACACCACAGCGCTCCCGGTCACGGGGCTGTATGCTGGGATGTATTTTGACTTTGACGGGTACTGGCGAAGCCAGAACCAGAGCAGGTATGACCCGGCTTCCCGCACCATTTACAACATGGACACCACTTGGGTGAATCTCTGGGACATAGGCCTTTCATTGCTTACGCCTGACAGCCTGCGGGGATATGCCGCTGATGTGAACACCTTCGGCTACTCCATTGCAGACAAATGGAACGCGCTGAGCAGTCCACCGCAGGGAGCCAACCTGGGGCCGCTGAATCTGGCACAGTGGGTGGGAGCCGGGCCCTTTACGGTCCCTCCGGGCGACAGCCATATCGTGGCCTTTGCCATTGTGCTGGGTGATAGCCTGGATGCCATGCGTGCTGCGCGTCAAGCCGCCTATGACAAGTATTGGTGTGTGGTAAGGGAAGGAATGAATCCCCAACCCGAGCTGGGCCCCGATATCCTCCGCTGCGGAAGCACCGCTCCCGTGCCCTTGGACGCTGGCCCCGGGTTCAGTTCCTATGTCTGGAGCACTGGTGCCACCACTCCCTCCATAGTCACAGGGGCTGGATCCTACTGGGTGAGCACCACGGACGCCAATGGATGCGGCGACTATGACCGCATCACGGTGACGCTGGATCCTGGCATCAATGCTGCATTCACTTCATCTCCTCAAGGCGTCATTCACGTCGGCGACACTGTCAGATTTTCCAGCACGGGACACGCAGCTCTGGAATGGTGCTGGGACTGGGGAGATGGAGCGAAGGATTGCCCGATCACCAGCACCGCATCCCATGTATTCATGCAGCCTGGAACCTACACCGTCTGTCTGGTCGGCGGCAATGGAATCTGCACGGATACTGCCTGCCAGGCCTTGGCCATCGATCACGCGGCGACGGTCACGCAGCGGATGTCGGTCGATGGCATGGAAGTTTACCCGGTCCCCCTGCACGACTTGCTTCATGTCCGCTTCGAAAGCGATGCCAGTGGCCCGGTGATGGTCAAGATCATCGATCTTGCTGGCAGAAGCATCTGCGAGCGCTCCCTTCCGAAGGCACAATACCTCTTCCAGGCTGTCATGGATGTGAGTCGTCTGCAGGCCGGGGTCTATTTCCTGGAGGTCAGCGGTGAGATCGGTAAACGCATGAAACGGATTCTCGTGGAATAGACGCATTCGGGAAGACGGAAAAAGGTGATTTTACAGCATCAACCAAGATCCGGTCGACTGGGAAACAAAGACTATTCCGAACAGGGGCACCCCCGCCATCGAGGGTTTCTACAACTTTCTATTCAAGTGCGGTCGATGTTCGTGATCCTGGAGGATGCCGAAGGCCGTCCAGAACAAAGGCTTGTTCAGTGCGGGGTCATCCCTATCGAATTTCCACACGCTCGCCGACAGCGGATATCCTGCCATCGGTGGTCAGCCGAACGGAGCGCCTGTAGATTCGGACCTCATCGTTCATGCTGTTCAGGCCTCCATCGTCCAGAAGGGTGATGCGATATTCGAAATTGAACTTGTAATAATCCCCCAACCTTCCTGAATACAAGACCGGTTGTTCGGCCTTGGTGATCTCAAAATCAAAATGGATGAGCGGAAAACCTGTTTCTTCCAGGTGGGAGGCTTCTTCCGCCTTGTTCACGATATCCTCGGCCACCTGAATCAGAAATTCTTGGACAAACATCGGCTTGGCAACTCTTTTTTTGATAACGCGGTATGGGGCACTGGGGTTTCAGGCTGGAAATTGCTGGGATCGAATCGGTGCCGCTCGATCCATTCCTATGCCCTCAATTCATCTTCTCCGAGCAGTGTAGGCAGAGTGAATACGTTCACTGGAGGGACATTCGCCACCTTGCGGGCGCTATTTCACATTCATCCGCAGGCGCTGCCGATGCCGTATGAAGTCTTCCAGTATCGCATCGAGATCATATTCGACTTCGAATCCGAGTGTTTCCTTGAGCAGGGTGATGTCCACGGAACGCCGCATCATGTCTTCAAATCCGCTGCCATAGGCTTCTTCATAGGAAATGTGACGGATGACGCTCTTGCTCCCGGTCATGGAGATGATCTTCTCGGCCAAGGCCTTCATGGTCACCTCGAACGGGTTGCCCACGTTGATCACCTTGCCGACTCCCCTACCCGTATCCATCAGCCCACGAACGGCACGAATGGCGTCTAGGACATGGAGAAAGCTGCGCTTCTGGAGCCCGGTCCCATAAATCACGACGTCCTCCCCGTTCAAAGCCTGTTCAACGAAGTTGGGGATCACCATCCCGAAATTGGGGATCTGATGGGGACCGACGGTGTTGAAGAACCTGACGACCACTGCCTCGGTGCCGTACTGCTTGTAATACGCCAAAGCCAGAAATTCATCGAGAGCCTTGGTATTCGCATAGGCCCAGCGGTGGTTTTGCGTGGATCCCTCGACCCGGTAGTCGTCCTCTTTCAGGTTTCTCGTCCCACTGGGATCCAGGAAGTCGAGGCTGCGGCCATATACCTCAGAAGTGGATGCCACCAGCACACGCTTGTGGAATTCCTGGACGAATTCCATGATGTTGTCCATGCCGCGCACATTGTCCAGGATCGTCAGGACAGGGTTGTCCATGATGTACTTCACCCCTACGGGTGCGGCGAGGTGGTAAACATGGTCAGACCAATCCACCAATTCCCTTAAAGGGCTTCGCTTGGCAACGGAGTCTTGGATGAACTCAAAATGGGGATTGAAGAGGAACGGATCGATGTTTTCGATCCGTCCCGTGGACAAATTGTCCAATACCTTGACCTCGTGGCCTTCATCGAGCAAGCACTTCACCAAGTTAGACCCGATGAAGCCTGCACCGCCAGTCACCAAGAATCGCATGAACTCTCCCAGGATTAGTTCCCCCTGCTGTGGTTCCCCTGATGGTCACGGCGATCTCCCCCTCCTCTGCGATCTCCTCCCCCACGGCGGTCGTCATGGCGGTCGCCCCTGCCTCCGCGTTCCCTTTCCCCACGCTCAGGACGCTCCACATAGCCTTCAGGCTTGGGAAGCAATACCTTGTGGCTCAGCCGGACCTTTCCGGATTTCTCATCGATCCCCACCAACTTCACTTCCAGCTCCTGGCCAATCTCCAAAACGCCATCCATGCTGCCCAGACGGTCGTATGAAATCTCGCTGATATGCAGAAGCCCTTCCTTTCCGGGCATGTATTCCACAAAGGCGCCGAAGTCCTTGATCGATTTCACCTTTGCGGTGTAAACCTCCCCGATTTCAGGTTCGGCCACGATGTTCTTGATCATCTTGCGTGCCGCCTCCAGGTTCTTGAGTTCGCTGGAATAGATGGTAACGACTCCCCTGTTGGCGACCTCCTCGATATTGATGGTGGTGCCGGTGACACGCTGCATTTCCTGGATGATCTTGCCGCCCGGGCCTATGACTGCACCTATCATGTCTCCCGGAATTTCGATCACCTCGATGCGTGGCGCATAAGGTGAAAGCTCCTTCCGCGGCTCAGAGATGACCTTGAGCATCTCATTCAGGATGTGGGCGCGACCCGCCTTGCTCTGCTCGAGTGCTGTGCGGACGATGTCGTAGCTCAAGCCACGAATCTTGATGTCCATCTGGCAGGCTGTGAGACCCCGGGTGGTGCCGGCAACCTTGAAGTCCATGTCCCCTATGAAGTCCTCATCCCCCAGAATATCGCTCAGCACACTGAACTCCCCTGTCTTCTTGTCGGTGATCAACCCCATGGCAATGCCCGATACGGGGCGGATCAAGGGCACGCCAGCATCCAACAAGCACATGCAACCCCCGCAGACGGAAGCCATGGAGCTTGACCCATTGGATTCCAGAATGTCGGAGACGACACGCACCGTGTACTCATAACCCTCCGGCATCATCATCTTCAGGGCACGCTCTGCAAGGTTGCCATGACCGACTTCACGCCGGCCGGGGCCACGCAGCGGCTTGGCCTCGCCGGTGCTGAACGGAGGAAAGTTGTAGTGCAGGATGAAGCGTTTCTTTCCTTCTTCGGTGACGCGGTCGATCGTTTGCTCATCCAGCTTCGTTCCCAAGGTAGCGGTGCAGAGGCTCTGCGTCTCACCCCGGGTAAACAAGGCGGAACCGTGGCTTCTGGGGAGGTAGCCGACTTCGCCCCAAATCGGCCTGATCTCTGTCAGGCTCCTGCCATCGAGGCGAATTTTGTCCTTGAGTGCCTTGGTGCGGACGACATCCTTCTGCACTTCCTTGAAGATGAGTCCGGCATGGGCAGCGATTTTGGCAAGTTCATCCTTGTCGCTGATGCCTTCCGACAGCGACGCAATCATGCTTTTCTTGATCTCATCGAATTGTGTGGACCGCTCCTGCTTCGCACTGAGTGAATCCACGACGACCCTGATGCGATCCTTGATCAAGGCAGTGGCCTTTTCCACAAATTCAGGGGTGGGATCGTAGGTGTCGTATTGGCGAGGTGTGATTCCGAGTTCAGCCCTCAGCTGTTCTTGGACGGCATTCATCTGACGGCAGCTCTCGTGACCGGCGATCATGCCATTGAGCAGTTGCTCCTCGCTCACCTCCTTCATCTCGCCTTCCACCATCATGATGGAGTCATTCGTACAGGCCACGACGATGTCCATTTCCAGGCCTGCCATTTCAGAAACCGTCGGGTTGATGATGTATTGGCCATTCTTCAAGCCCACACGGACTTCAGAGACCGCATCCGGGAATGGAATGTCACTCACCATGATGGCCGCACTCGCTGCAAAGCAGGCAAGGCCGTCAGGCTGCTCCTCGCGATCCGAGGAGATCAACTGCACCATGACCTGCACCTCGGCATGGTAATTCTCGGGAAACAGGGGACGCAATGCACGGTCAATGAGGCGGGAGATCAGAATCTCGGATTCCCCCAGACGGCCTTCCCGCTTGAAGAATCCACCGGGAATCTTGCCCGCAGCGGCGAAATTCTCCTTGTACTCCACCGTCAGTGGAAGGAAATCCACATCCTTGGTTTCCTTGGAGCTGACGACGGTCGCCAGCAGCATGGTGTCACCGCAGCGTACCACGACTGCGCCATCGGCTTGTCTTGCAAGCCGGCCTGTTTCAATATGAACTTCTTTGCCGTTAGGCAAAACAAAGCTCTTCACAATATGTGCCATGAATTAAGAATCGTTTCGATGAGAAAGGTATAGAATGAAGGTGGGAATTATTTGCGAATTCCCAACTCCTTGATCACTTCGCGATAGCGAGTAATGTCCGTGCGCATGAGATAGTTCAGCAACCTCCTCCTCTTTCCGACCAAACGGAGGAGGCCTGCACGCGTGCTCTCATCTTTCTTGTGTGTCTTCAGATGCTCGGTGAGGTGATTGATCCTGTAGGTATGAAGTGCGATTTGTGATTCTGAAGAGCCTGTATCGGTCGCAGAATGAGCTTGACCATACTTGGTGAAGATTTCTTTCTTGATCTCAGTATTGAGGTACATATGATTTCTTGCGTCTAAACTTTACTTTTTCTAGCGGCAAATATAGGCAGGTTCCTTGATTCCGCAAAATAATACATCTTGGGAGATTCATTCTGTCCGGATCTGCCTCGATTTCACTCATAAACCCATTTTTCAAGTACATATTTGATCGTTGACCTTGCCGACGCCCAGAAATGGCGGCCTGTCTCCACTGCCATGGAAGGCTCCATGTAGCAGTTGACGACACAGCCCTGACAGCCCGGAAGCCTTCCCTCCTGCTGTATCCATCCCTGCACCTCCTCACTTCGCCACAGCTCCCACAATCGCCCCTGGATCGGATAGCTCTTGATTCCCAAGTGATAACAAGGCAGCATCAACTCATTTTCAGGACTGATGACGATGGTGGCGGATCCTGCGCGACATACTGGGGATGTGATCTGGTTCCCTCCTTGCAGCCTCAGATCCAAGAAGGCCTGGTTCAGATAGATTCCGGGACGGCCTGACCATTCCCGGAGCCTCTCCAGCGATTTCCTGTCCAGGTCTTCCCCGACGGAACTGTATCGAAACATCGGGTTGAGGATCAGGTGAAGCCCCTTCTCCAAAACAAATTTCCGATACGCTTCGGGTATTTCATGGATATTCTGATCCGTAACCGTGAACAGGATGTCGGGACGCTCGCCCAATTCCTTGGCGATGTCAATGCTTTTCAAGAGATGGCCGAAGCAGTTGACGCCTCTTGATCCATTGTGCCGCGCTTCATCCACTGAATCCAGGGAGAAATGCAGCATGTCCACCTTCCCGGACAACTTTCCTGCAAGCTTTGGGTAAAGCAGGCTGTTGGTGGTAAGGGTGGTGATGAATCCGAGGCCCTTGGCAAGGGAGAGCAGCGCATGGATCTCACGGTGCAGCAAAGGCTCGCCGCCTGTGAAATCGATCACCTGGACACCCAGCCTCCGCAGGTCACGCAGGTTCTGCTCAGCGTTCCCGAGGGTAACGTACGGGGACGGCCTCTCCCAAATGTCACAAAATCCACAGGTTGCGTTGCAGCGGTAGGTGACGTAGTAATTGCAGAGCACCGGCTTTTTCAGGAACCTCATGACGGGGTGCCGGGGGGCCGGTCATTTCAGCAACTTGATCAAAGTATGCAGTTTTTTCTGAAGATCGCGCCGGTGGCAAATGAAATCCAAAAAGCCATGTTCCAGGAGGAACTCCGACCGCTGGAACCCTGGCGGCAAATCCTTCCCGATCGTCTCCTTGATCACCCTGGGGCCCGCGAAACCAATCAGTGCCTTGGGTTCTGCAATGTTGAAATCGCCCAGCATCGCAAAGCTTGCCGTGACTCCACCGGTCGTAGGATCTGTCAAGATCGAGAAAAATGGAATGCCTGCATTGGCCAACACGGAAAGCTTGGCACTGACCTTGGCCATTTGCATCAGGCTGAGAGCCCCTTCCATCATCCTGGCTCCACCGCTCTTGGAAATGATCACGAGGGGTATCCTTTTGGCAAGGGAGATGTCAATGGCCCTGGAGATCGCTTCGCCCATCACGCTGCCCATGGATCCTCCGATGAATCGAAAATCCATGCAGGCGACCACCACGGGCTCATCCTCCATCAACCCCTCAGCCACTGCTATCGCCTCCGATAAATGGGTTTTCTCGATGGTTTCACGGATTCGCTCCGGATACTTCTTCGAATCCTCGAAGTCAAGGGGGTTGCCTGGTGACAGGTCGCCGAAATAGGACGTAAAAGGACGATCCCCGAAAAGCACCCCGAAGTATTCGGCACTCCCGATTCGAAAATGGTAGTCGCACTCCGGGCAGACGTAGTGATGCTCCTCCAGTGACCGGTGGTGGGTGGCCTTTTTGCATTCAGGGCATTTGGACCACATTCCATCAGGAGCCTCCGTCTTGTCTTCTGTCCTGGTCAGGATTCCATCCTTTACGCGTTTGAACCAACTCATGTCTCTATCTCTAAAATGTACGAAAACAGCCTAGCTCTAGTGTTGTCAATCTCTCTGAATCATGGAGCTTGAGAATTTGAGGATTGAAGATGAATCTAGAAAACCTCCATTTTCAATCGTCCATCTCACTTTTTCGCCCGCATGGGCTTGCCTTTTGGCTTGTCCTTCTGCTCTTCAAATAGCCTTTCACAGTCCGTCAATGTGAGTGATGCAGGCTCAGTGCCTTTGGGAATCTTCAGATTCATCCCTTTCATTTTGACATAGGGCCCAAATCGCCCATTCAGCACCTGGATGTCTGCTGCGATTTCCTTGATGACCTTGCTTTTATCCGCATTCCGCTTCTCATCGATGATTTGCACCGCCCGTTCCAGGGTCACCACGTAGGGATCCTCGCCTTTCGGAATCGAGAAATAGTCCTTCCCCAGCTGTATGTAGGGGCCGAATTTGCCAAGGTTGGCCCTGACCTTCAGCCCCTCAAGCTCTCCGAGCTCCCTTGGCAGCCTGAACAAGTCCAGCGCCTCTTCGAGGGTGATCGTATCGAGCAGCTGATCCTTGCGCAGGCTGGCGGAGATAGGCTTGCTATCACCTTCTCCGGTTCCCATCTGCACGAAGGGCCCGAAACGGCCAAACTTGGCGATCAATGGTTGCCCCGTGACGGGACTCACGCCCAGGACACGCTCCTTTGCTACCCGCTTCGCATTTTCCTTCGTGTCTTTGACCGTCTCCCAGAAATCAGTGTAGAATCCGCTGATCATATTGTTCCAGCGCTTCGTCCCGAGGGCGATCTCGTCAAATTCACCTTCCACCTTCGCCGTAAAGGAGTAATCCAGCACTTTGGGGAAGTTCTCGATCAGGAAATCGGTCACCAGCATGCCGAGGTCGGAAGGGAAGAGCTTTGCCTTTTCCGTCCCCACCACCTCCCTGGCAGTGGTGCGCTGGATTTCCGTCCCTTTCAATCTCAGGATACGGTAGGCCTGCTCCACTCCCTCCCTGTTTTCCTTGTGTACATAGGCCCGCTTCTGAACGGTGGAAATCGTCGGGGCATAGGTGGAAGGACGCCCGATGCCGAGCTCCTCCAGCTTTCTCACCAGGCTCGCCTCTGCATAACGCGGTGGGTGCTTCGTGAAGCGCTCCCTGGCAACGATCTCCGTCAGATCCAACACTTGCCCGACTTTCATGGGGGGAAGGACGGATCCACCTTCCTCATCCTCCTCATCTTCGTCTTGGCCCTCGGCATACACTTTCATGAAACCGTCGAAGACGACGACCTCGCCCACCGCCATCAGTTCCTCCTGGCAGGTGCTGATCCCCACTGTCACGGAGGTGCGTTCCGTCACCGCATCCGCCATCTGGCTGGCGACGGTCCGCTTCCAGATCAAGTCATACAGCCGCTGCTCATTCCGATCTGCGCCGGCGGTCAGGGCGCTCATCTCGCTCGGCCGGATGGCTTCATGCGCTTCCTGGGCATTTGCGATCTTGCCCTTGTATTGCCTCGCCTTGTGATAGGCTGGCCCGTATTTGCGCTTGATGATCTCCTCGGCAGCAGCGATGGCGAATCCGCTCAGGTTCACACTGTCCGTACGCATGTAAGTGATGTGTCCAGATTCGTAAAGGCTCTGCGCGACCCGCATGGTCTGGGAAACACTGAAGCCAAGCTTGCGGCTTGCCTCCTGCTGAAGCGTGGAGGTGGTGAATGGGGCTGAGGGGCTCCGCTTTCCTGGCTTCGTGTCGATCGAGGAGATCGTGAATGTGGCTCCGATGCAGGATTCCAGCAACTTCCGGACTTCGGACTCCTCGACATACTTGCCTTTGGTTTCAGCCATCAGCTTCTGGGTGGATCCCATTCCGAACTCAGCAACGACCCGGAATGCGCTTTCGGAATTGAACTGCTGGATTTCCCGCTCGCGCTCCACCACCAGGCGCACCGCCACGGACTGCACACGGCCGGCGGAGAGGCCGCTCCTGACCTTCGACCAGAGGATCGGCGAAAGCTTGAATCCGACGAGCCGGTCCAGGATACGGCGTGCCTGCTGGGCATTGACCAGGTCGATGTTGATGCCGCGAGGCTGGCTCACGGCTTCCAAAACAGCTTTCTTGGTGATCTCATTGAAGACGACACGCTTGGCGAGCTTCGTATCCAATCCCAAGACCTCGGCGAGGTGCCAGGATATGGCTTCCCCTTCACGGTCTTCGTCGGTTGCGAGCCATACCGTCTCCGATTCCTTGGCCAATTGCTTGAGTTCCCTGATCACCTCCTTTTTGTCGGGC
>JBJOPY010000015.1:0-3392 GCA_046050405.1 Bacteroidota bacterium
CGGGGCTCAAGAATCAATTGACAGAAGATCAGCAAAAAGTGTTCTTTCTCAACCGTGTTTTGGATGAATGCCTCGTCCTCTAGCCAGTCAATATCTGGGAAGCAGAACTGAAGAACATCCACTCCAGGAATCAGTACGTCGCCAAGAACAGGGCATTTGCCAGGATGTTCCAGAGCGGCGCCCTCCCCGTGGAGCTCGATTCGAGCAACCGGGTCCTGATTCCCAAGCGGTTGGCGGCACATGCGAAGATTGACCAGGATCTGGTCGTCGTGGCTTCGTTTGACCGCATTGAAATCTGGGACAAGGCCACCTATGAAGCATGGCTCGCCAGCGGGCAATACGACATGGAGGCCCTTTCGGAAGAGGTGATGGGCGATGACCCCGCCACGCAAGATGAAGGCTGAGTATCACCGGCCGGCACTCTTGAAGGAGACGGTGGACTTGCTCGCTGTGCAACAGGACGGCACCTATGTGGATGCCACCTTCGGGGGAGGCGGCCACAGTGCCGGGATACTCAGGAGGCTGGGGCCGGATGGCAGGCTGATTGCCTTCGACAAAGACCCCGACGCACAGCAAAACCAAATCCAGGACCCACGATTCCAATTGATCGCGACGGACTTCAAGTTCATTGAAAGTGCCTTGAAGACACTGGGCATAGTCCAGCTCGATGGCATCCTGGCCGATTTGGGGGTTTCCAGCCACCAGTTCGACGAGGGGAGCCGGGGGTTCAGCTTCAGGTTCGATGCGAGGCTTGACATGCGGATGGACCCCACAGGTGGCCCTGATGCAGTGGACGTGCTGAACGGCTACAGCGAGGCGGAGATGGTTCGGGTGCTGGAGGAGCTCGGAGAGGTTCGGCAGGCGGTCAAGATTGCAGCCGCCATCGTCGAGGCCCGCCGGCACAGGCGCATCGAAACCACCGGTGACCTCTCGCGTGTCGTCGGGAGTGTGATCGCCGCCCGGAACCTCAGCAAGATCCTCACCCTGATTTATCAGGCCGTCAGGATCGAGGTGAATGGAGAGCTGCAAGCCCTGGAAGAATTGCTGCAGTCAGGACTGAGGCTGCTGAAGCCGGGTGGCAGAATGGCCATCATCAGCTACCACTCCCTCGAGGACCGGCTCGTGAAGCAGTTCTTCAGGACCGGCAATCCCCAGGGCGAGAACCAGAGGGACTTTTTCGGGAAGTCCCTCTGCCCATGGAAAATGATCACCAGGAAGGCAGTGCAACCCACTGCCGCAGAAGAAAGGGAAAACCCGAGGTCTCGAAGCGCAAAGTTGAGGGTCTCGGAGAAAATAGAATTGTAGTCAACGACATGGCCCATCACCGTGAGGGCCCTGCTGCTAGGTAAGATGGAAACTGAAAATCGTGTGAAGGAAATTCAAGTTCCAGTGCAGAAACTGGCACCCGTGGAGGAACCGCGCATGTTTTCGTGGCTGCGCAGGCCAGCAGGACTGCGCTCGAAGGACGCTGTACGCTACGTGCAGTACGTCGTCTTCGTGGTCGCCATCGGCATGGTCTATATCTGGAACTCCCACGTCGCAGAGCAGCAGGTGAAGGAGGAGGCCAGGCTTCGGAAGGAGATCGCCGACGCCAAGGCAGAATACAAAACCATGCATGCCCGCCTCAGCGCCGGCACGCGCCGGCACGTGATTTTCAGCAAGGTCGATTCACTCGGCCTGAAATCCACCAACACCAACGTCTTCAAACTCAGCAAAAACCCATGAGCAACGTCTCCGACAACATCCTCAGGCGGGTGTACCTCCTTTTCGGAGGCATCTCCTTGTTTGGGATTGTCACGGTGGGGCGCGTGGTGCAGATCCAGTTCTTCCAAGCCGAGAAGTGGATTGCAGCGGTGGAAAAGGAGCGCGTGTACGTCAAGCGCATCGGAGCAGCCAGGGGAAACATCCTGGCGGATGGCGGCGAGGTATTGGCGACAAGCCAGCCGTTTTACATGCTCCCCATCGATCCGTCGCTGGTGGACACCACCAAGGCAGAGTTCCAGGAACAGTTCGACTCGCTGTGCAAGCTGCTGGGGAAGCATTTCGGGGATCCCCTTCACGATTCCCGCTACTACCATGATTTCCTGATGAGCCACATCCGTTACAGGGATGCGAGTGGACACCGGGACCGCCACGTGTACCTGCTCCGGCACAAAGTGGACTTCGAGGATTACCGGATGGTGCGGGACTGGCCGATCCTCCGCAACAGCAAGTATGAAGGAGGGCTGATGGTCGAGAAGCTGAACAACACCCGGTTTTATCCATACGACAGCCTCGCCCGCATCACGCTCGGCGTCATGGCCCATGACTCCATGCCCCTGAAAGGACTGGAATTTGCCTTCCATAAATACCTGAGGGGGAAGGACGGCCTCGCCTTGGTGCAGCGGCTCCCCACGGGGACCGAGCTGCCCCTGGAGCTGTACCAAGAAGACGAGGATGGCTGCGACATCGAAACCACGATCAACGTGGGCATCCAGGACATCGTGGAGACCGAACTGCGCAGAGGTGTGCTGAAGCACAATGCCAAATACGGCGTGGCGGTGCTCATGGAGGTTTCCACCGGTGAAATCAAGGCCGTTGCCAACTATCCGGAAACGCAAAACCATGCACTGGCCAGCCGTATCGAGCCTGGATCCACCTTCAAGCTCGCATCCTACATGGCCATGCTGGAGGACAAGCGGCTCCACCTCGAGGACAGCATCGACGCACAGCGCGGCCTCTGGAGATTTTTTGACCGGACGATGAAAGACCACCTCGCGTATGGCAAGATCACCTTCCGCCAAGCCTTCGAGCAATCCGTGAACACCGTGATTGCCCGGATGGTGGACTCCGTCTATGGGCATGACCCGGACACCTGGTTCACGCACCTGGATAAGTTCGGGCTGACCAAGCCGGTGATGCTGCAGGAGCACATCGTCGGCGAACCCAGGCCGCATTTTGTCAGGCCCTCCGAATCCGACTGGTCGAAGATATCCCTGCCTTGGATGGCGATCGGGTACAACTCGCAACTGACCCCCATCCAGATCCTGGCCTTCTACAATGCTGTCGCCAACAATGGCAGGATGATGGAGCCGATCCTGGTCAAGCGCATCCGCAATGGTTCCAAGCCACTGGTCGAATACAAGTCCAAGGTCCTGCGGGAGCGCATCGCGAGCAAAAGCACGCTCGAGGAGGCGCGCCGATTGCTGGAGGGTGTCGTCGAACGCGGCACCGCCAAGCACGTGCAGGTCGGGGATTGCCAGATCGCAGGCAAGACCGGAACCGCCAAGAAGTGGGCGCGTCCAGGACTGTATTCCATACCCGTACCTCATCGAGGTAGCCATCAAAGTATAGTAATGAAAGACCAGCGATAAACTTTCGTCCGATGCTGAACTCATCTCCGAGTTGCGGAA
>JBJOPY010000016.1:0-5457 GCA_046050405.1 Bacteroidota bacterium
TGGGAATCAGAACTTGGGAAACCTGATCCTCTAACTTCAGCCGCGCAATTTCAGACTCAATATAGGTCTTGACCTTTTTCTCTTGTCCACTCACGGCACGAACCACAAACCAATGCTTACCCATCTCGAAGAACGCTTGACTAGTTGAACAACCCGTAGAGCAGCGACATCACATTGCTGGACACAAGATCCATCAAGAAGATCACGAACGCAATCAGCAGGGAAGCCACCAACACTGTGATGGTACTGCTTTGTAATTCCGGAACACTGGGCCACTGCACTTTGTACAGCAGCTCATCTGAATACGTTTGGAACCATGCGATAAGTCTATGCATCTTTTCCTGATTTGCACGGGCGCTAGGGATCGAACCCAGGACCTAAGGTTTTGGAGACCTTCGCTCTACCAGCTGAGCTACGCCCGTTTAACACTTGAATACCTCAGGCCGCGTGAATCACGCGGCCTGAAGCGGGATCATCTTACTTCAGAATCTCAGTCACCTGGCCGGCACCCACGGTACGGCCACCTTCGCGGATGGCGAAACGGAGGCCTTTCTCCATGGCGATGGGGTAGATCAGCTCCACCTCCACTGAGATGTTGTCACCCGGCATGACCATTTCCACACTCTCCGGCAGGGTGATCACACCCGTCACGTCGGTGGTGCGGAAGTAGAACTGCGGACGGTAACCCTTGAAGAAGGGAGTATGACGGCCGCCCTCCTCCTTGGAGAGGACGTAGATTTCTGCCTTGAACACCGTGTGCGGATTCACCGACTTCGGCTTGCAGATCACCATGCCGCGCTTGATCTGCTCCTTCTCAATGCCACGGAGCAGAAGACCGGCATTGTCGCCCGCTTCTCCGCGGTCGAGGATCTTCCGGAACATTTCCACACCTGTCACCGTGGAGGTCAGGGGCTTCTCTTCCACTGAGCGAAGGCCGATGATCTCCACAGGGTCGCCCGTGTTGATCACACCGCGCTCAATCCGGCCTGTGGCAACGGTGCCACGACCGGTGATCGAGAAGACATCCTCCACTGGCATCAGGAACGGCTTCTCGGTGTCGCGCTCTGGCTGTGGCACCCAGCGGTCGACGGCATCCATCAGTTCCATGATCTTGGCTTCCCACTGAGGCTCGCCATTCAAGCCACCCAGGGCAGATCCCCGAATGATCGGGCTGTCATCAGCGAACTGGTACTGCGTGAGGAGCTCCTGGATCTCCATTTCGACGAGGTCGAGCAGCTCTGGATCATCCACGAGGTCCACCTTGTTCATGAACACCACCAGGCGAGGCACACCCACCTGACGGGCGAGCAGGATGTGCTCGCGGGTCTGCGGCATCGGCCCGTCGGTGGCAGCCACCACGACGATGGCACCGTCCATCTGGGCGGCACCCGTGACCATGTTCTTCACATAGTCGGCGTGTCCAGGGCAGTCCACGTGGGCATAGTGACGATTGACCGTCTCATACTCCACGTGAGCCGTGTTGATGGTGATGCCGCGTTCCTTTTCCTCGGGAGCATTGTCGATGGAAGAGAAGTCACGAACCTGAGAAAGGCCTTTTTTGGCCAGAACGGAGGTGATTGCAGCCGTGAGCGTGGTCTTGCCATGGTCAACGTGACCGATGGTTCCGATATTCACGTGCGGCTTCGTCCGTTGAAAAGTTTCCTTAGCCATTGTTTTTCTTGATTTTCAAAAATTGCCTAAACCTAATCCTAATGATAAGAACCCATCCATTTGGATCCCTTGAGCCTTTGACCGGGATCGAACCGGTGACCCCCACCTTACCATGGTGGTGCTCTACCTGCTGAGCTACAAAGGCCTTTGCCTAAATGAGCGGGAGACGAGATTCGAACCCGCGACCCTCAGCTTGGAAGGCTGATGCTCTACCAGCTGAGCTACTCCCGCATTCACAGTTCAAGCCTGGTATTCTGGGGCGACTTCCATCCAGTCAGACGCTCCGGGATTCTTGAGACTGAATCTGTGGGGAAAGGAGGATTCGAACCTCCGAAGTCGTAAGACAACAGATTTACAGTCTGTCCCATTTGGCCGCTCTGGAATTTCCCCAAAGATTTATGATCCACATCTGCAAAGAACACATTGCCCAATCCCTTGAAATCATTGAAAAATCGCTGATTTCTCAAGATCGGTGCATTTTTCCTCTAAACGAGACGCAAAGGTAGGAAAAAATTCCTTGCCAGCAACAGTTGGGGACATATTTTTTCCCAAAATCACCCGAAAGATTCTTTTCCTAATTGCGGAGGGCAAAATTAATGAAAAAAAGGATCCGCAAAACTTCTTCCTCGGATTATTTGGAGCCAGGAACATCCTCCCCCTGCCTCTCCCCCACCCCACCCCTGTCCGGCCAGCTCCGGCCCCGTTCGATGTGGGCCCCGCCAAGGGGCCAGGGTCGAGACTGCGGGCCGTTTCCCACCCGTGGGAAGAAGCCCGAAGACCGCACCACGTCCCCGAAACCTGGCCAGAGGCATGGAAAAGGGGGGGATCCACTCCCGTCCCAAACACATGGATGCGTTATCCATGGAAGATAAGCCGAATCGGCTGCCTTGAGGATGCAGCACAACCATAGTCCCCCCACCGCGCGCAAAAGGGCACCTTTCGCCCAGGTGGCGGGTGTCCTGCGAGGGGATTGGAGACTGCCGGGCCCGCAGGTCGCTTCGCGAGCCGGAATCACCGCCTCACAGTCCTGGTTCATTCCGGGGCGGGCTTCCATCGCAGGCGGAGATCCATCCTCCCCGGGCTGGATGCCTTCTTGCCAGCATTCCCTGGCCGGTGACACCGTCCAGGCTGCCTCCACAGGGAATGGGCATTCAGCTCAGCAGGGCAGGGAGGGCCGGTGGAGGGAAGGCCTATTATTGGGAAGGGAGACCAGGAGGAGACCGATGGATGCGTACACCCGCACCCGATGCTCCGGGTTCACCATCCGTCTCATGGTTGCGGTAAAAAGCGATGCCGGAGCCCCCGGGCGGGGACTCACGGCACCAGATCAACAGAGAAACGCGCCCACCGGTTGGCAGGCTTTGGATAAAAAAGGAAATCTGCGGAGGAGGGATCCAGTGCCTTCCCCCTGCTGCGGAGAGCACTCCGCAGCAGGGGAGGGATGCTGGCGGGAGCTTGCTCCCCGACCTTCCACCTTGTCGTATTCCATTCCTGAAAGAACATCCCCCGAGGGGGTATTTCCTGGATTCTGGTGCCAAGTTAGAGCCAGGCCGGATGCGGATGCAAGTGCCTTCGCGGGAATCCCGGTGGAACTTTCAAGATCCGTGGAAAGGAGGCATCCCCGGCTTCCCAGGAGCCGTTGAATGGCTCCCTCACGCCAGGGGGCATGCACGGGGCGGCCCTGTGGCCTGCAACCCTTTTTTGGGGGTGGAGTTTTTGCAACGGATCGAAATAGCGCCCCCCATTCGACTCCAAGAGAAGAAATTTTCTTTATAAATTTCGTGCTTCTTTAAATGGTATGATCGCAGAGACATGGCAATGCCCCCTACACGAAACTTGTTCGATCTTGTCAAGATCCTGAGCCAGGCGGAGAAGGTTCACTTCCGCGCCTTCGCCAGGCGGAGGTTCAAGAAAGGGTCGGCCAGCTACCTCCGCCTCTTCGAGCTGGTGGACCAGTCCGGGGAATACGACGAGGAGAAGATCGCGGCAGCGGTGGGCGTCGCCGACTTCCGCTCGCTGAAGATGCGGCTGGAGGATTTGATCATGGAGGCCCTGCAGGAACGGCGGATCAAGCTGAACCCGATGACCCGGATCCGCTCCATGTATGACCATTGCATCCTCGCCCACGAGATGAAGCTGCCGGACCTGATGTACCGGTGGATGGACAGGATGCAGCGGCTCTGCCTCCAGATGGAGGACTATGCCTCCCTGCGGGCCATGATGCAGAGGAAGCAGGAGATCGCCCTCCAGGGCTTGGACCCGGGTTATATCCCCCCGGAGATGAGGGGATTCTTCGACCTGTACCCGGAGGTGAAGGCCAGGCTGCACAACCTGGAGGCCTACGGGGACATGGAGGACCGCATCCACCATGCGCGCTCCACGCGGCCGAATGAAATGTACGACCTGGCCAGCGCGCTGGCCACAGACCCCCTGCTGGCGGACGACGCCCCCCAGCTCAGCGTAAGGGGGACGGTCAAGTACTGCGAGGTGACCCGGCTGGTGCTGCGGTACACGAACAGGTACTTCCAGGCGGACAGGTATTCCAGGAAGATCGTCGAAGCACTGGACAATGCCCCCCACCTGCTACAGGATGGGGGCTTGAAGGAGTGCTATGAAAGGCATATTGAGGCTATTGGCCTGAACCATGCCGACCGGGGCGAATTTGAGCTTGCCCAGCAGGCCATCCAACGCCTCCGGGAGATTGCCACCTCCCCATTGGTGGTCTTCGGGCGGGTGCATGCCATCGAACTTCACATGGCATTGCAAATGCTGGACCGGAAAGGGGGTGCCAAGGTGATCGAGGTGATTTCCCAGGGGATGAACGAATTCGGACACAAGATCCACCCAGTACGAAAAATCGACTACAGCTTTCAGATCGCCCACTTCCACCTCTGCCTCTCCGAGCCGTCCAAGGCCATGAAGTGGATCCTCAGGGTCCAGCAGTTCACTGCGGCCGGGATCCGGACGGATCTGAGGCACTATGCGGAAATCCTGTTCCTGATCTGCCACTATGACCTCGGGAACTACGAACTCATCCGCCAGGAGGCCAGGAAGTCCAGGCGGTACCTGGAGAAGAGGGACGGCCTCTCGTAGTTCGAGGAGGAAGTGATCGATGGCCTCGCGCTTGCCGCCAAGGCCAGGGGGGCATCCGCCCGCCTCGCGAAGCTGGAGACCCTGTACCAGAAGCTGGAGGCTCTGTTCGAGAACCCACGGATCAGCATCAAGCGGCACTACTTCCCCATCCTCTCCTGGATCCGGGCCAAGGGCAGCCAGCGGCTCCCGATGGAGGTGGAACTGGAGAATTGATCCGAACCCCTCCCATGAAGGTCAAGAGGGATCAATGACTACGATAATTGTGCTCCCGCCCCCGTAACTGACCCTGAAAATCAGCTGGGAGGACGTCCGGGCAGCGGGATCGGCGGTCATCGGCTGAATCGTCAGCTTCCCCTCCACGTAGCTCTGCTTCATCTGGGCCAGGTCGAGGCCGAACTGCCTCCCCCAGTCGCTGGCCTGGGTCAGGATGGCATCCCGGAGGTCGCCCGGCAGCGTGCCCCCGGACTCCAGCCACCTTTTCCAGGGCTCCGGGAACTTCGTGGCCACCCAGGGGGCCAGGGTGGCCGCATTGCTGGGTGGGTTGCCATTGGTGGTGCCCTGCGCCGCCTCGTATCCGATGGCGAGCGCGAGGATCACCATGAAGGAAAGGATTTTTTTCATGCGCTGAAACGTTAAGTTGATCCGAAGAATGACGGTGCAAGTTAGCCAGAATGACCCAATTCCGGGCAAAAA
>JBJOPY010000017.1:0-10972 GCA_046050405.1 Bacteroidota bacterium
TGCTTGGCCGCCCCCCCCGCCGGTCATCAGGCCGATGCTTTCGATGGCCTCCTCGGAAACCTCCTTCCGACCCATTTGGCAACCCAGATACTGCATGTACAAGCTGATCCAGAATCCCAACCCGAAAGGTGCGTGTGCAACAACCTGGCAATACGAAAGGAGGCCCTTCCAAGACCCGCCTCTGGGACATCGAGAACCTCAATCTCAGCCTTTCTCACAACGAGACCGAGAGCCACAACTATACCACGCTCCTGCGGCTCCAGAAGAATCAGCATGCAGCACTGGCCTATGCCTATAATTTTGATTCTAAGCCCATAGAACCCTTCAAGTTCGCGAAAAAGAAGAATCCGATCACCCTCTTCAACTTCAATCCGCTCCCGAAGACCATCGGTTTCAACATCGCCATGGATCGACAGTACGAGGAAAACCAGATCCGTCAATCGGCATCTACGTTTGCCATCGCGCCCACCTTCATGAAGCGCTTCATGGTGACCCGTAACTACAACCTGAGATGGGACTTCACCAAGAGCCTGAACCTTAACTACACTGCGGCCAATTCGAGCAGAGTGACCGAACCCAATGGCGCCATCACCCCTGGCAACAGAGACTCCCTTTATAGAAACATCTTGAATTTCGGGGTGGTTCAGAATCGATATGGCATTGATTCATTAGGCAGAGACAAATGGATCAATTTCGGTCGGAACATGAATTTCAGCCAGCAGGTCGGCCTGAACTACTTGGTGCCTTTTGACAAGTTCAAGCCGACCAGCTGGATTAGCTCCACGCTGAGCTACCAAGGTAGCTATCAATGGTTGTCTGCCCCGGACAACAACCTTAGCCTTGGCAATCAGATCAACAACAGTTCCGCGATCACCGCCAACTCCCGCTTCAACTTGGAGGGGCTGTACAGCAAGGTCAAGTTCATGAAGAAGATATTGGAGGACCAGAACAAAGGCCCGGGCAACGCAGCCCCTCGCAAGGCTGATCCGAAGGCAGAGTCCAAGGTACAACCCGAACTTACCCCCGAACAGCAGGATAGTGTGGAAAGGGCTCGGAAATGGGCGTCCGTCAAGAAGATGGGTGAGCAAGTGATGCGGATCCTGATGATGGTGCGTAATGTGGACATCAACTATGCCACCAATTCTGCAACTACGATCTCCGGCTGGATGCCGAGTTCAGACAATTTCGGGAACGACTATCACTACGAATACTTGAATGCGGACAGCACACAGCTTTACAGATCCAGGAAAACGGCCCCCGGTTTTCCATTTGTCGTCGGTTGGCAACCGGAGCTCTGGCGAGCATCCCAGATCGGGGACACCGCGATGCTGAATCGATTCGCCGCCAATGGTTGGATCTCTAACAATCCGTCCATGTCCACGCCTTTCACACAGACGTGGTCACAGCAGCTCACAGGACGTACCTCCCTCACGTTGCTGAAGGATTTCAAGATCGATTTTAATGTCAGCTTGAACAATTCTGTGAACGCCTCGGAAATGTTCTATTACAGCGATTCACTGGACAGGCATGTTCATGACAACCGCATGAGCACGGGGCAATATTCGATCTCCTATATTTTCTTGGGGACTGCCTTTGAACGGAACATTGATGCGAGCCGCACGTATTTGCAATTTCAGAATGAGGACCGGGGCATCATTTCGCAGCGATTGGCTGCAGCCAATCCGTTCTACAGGGAGTTCATCGCATCTTCTGGTTCCAACGCGACCATCGTGGATGGCCAGTATGCCCAGGGATATTATCGGAACTCCCAGGAAGTGCTGATCCCTGGCTTCTTGTCCGCATATGGAATCGGGAAGGCGAGCTCGATCGGCCTGAAACCCTTCCCATCCATTCCGTTGCCGAACTGGAACCTTAACTATACGGGACTGGGCAAGGTGCCTTCACTCAAGCGGCACTTCACGTCCATCGCCCTCAAGCACGCCTATCGTGGAACCTATACTGTAGGCGGTTACAACAGCAACTCACGCTTCACGGGCGATGTCGGTTCAGGTTATACCAGCAACTTCTTCGGGATCGGGGTGCTGACTTCTGGCACCACCACCGACTCGGTCTACAACATCCAGAGTCAGTATGTGATCCCTTCTGTCTCCTTTTCCGAATCTTTCGCACCGCTTGCGGGCATCAATCTCAACTTTAAGAATGGTCTTACTGGCAGTCTGGATATGAAGATGAACCGCAACGTATCATTGAGCATCGGAAACCAGATGTTGACAGAGACACGTGCGAAGGATTTCAGCCTATCTGTCAGCTACCGCAAGGATAAGCTGGAGAAGATCCTGAACCTGTTTGGGAAGACGCTGAACCTGAAGAATGCATTGAATTCCCGCCTGGAGGTGTCACTACGGGATACCAAGACGCGAAACCGAAAGCTGGACTTCCAGGGTAACAGCGACTTCACAGCCGGCAACTTCATGCTGATCATCAAGCCGAGCGTGGACTACGTGATCAATCAAAAGCTGAACGTGCGATTCTACATCGAGCATACGCGGAACCGCCCTGCAATCTCCACGAGCTTCCCGAGCAGCTACACTGCGGTGGGATTCCAAGTGAGATTCACCTTGTAAAGAAGGTATTCCTCGCACAAGTTCATTGATCGCGTAAAGGAGGAATCACGGATCGATGCAGGATTCTGCAAGAATTGAAGTGAAACTTCAATGTTTCGATTGCCGAGGCCTCATTTTTCCTTGTGGAGAATGGCATTATTCATGAGAAAAGGCTAGATTCGCTTCGGAAAATTAAACACTGAAAAAATGAATTATCCTTCCGATTTGCTCTATACCAAGGATCATGAATGGGTTCGTATCTCTGGAGAAATCGCCACAGTGGGCATCACTGAATTTGCAGCTGGCGAGCTGGGAGACATTGTATATGTAGAAGTGGAAACTTTGGGCGAACAGCTGGAGGTTCACGACATCTTCGGTACTGTGGAGGCCGTGAAGACAGTTTCCGATTTGTTCATGCCGATCTCTGGGGAGGTCATAGAGGTCAATACTGGCCTGAACGATACACCCGAAGTAGTCAACAGCGATCCGTATGGGGATGGCTGGATGATCAAAGTCCACCTCGCCGAGGGAGCCTCCAGGGATCACCTGATGAATCATGAAGACTACAAAAAGTTGATTGGCAGCTGAGGCTCCCTCGCTTTTTGCCTTTCTTTCAGAGGTCTTCATGGCAATGGTGCATGGAGGCCCTGAATTTTTATAAGATCCATACCCAAGCCTAGGTTTCACTCGTATAGCATCACAAACGCACCATGAGAAGGTGGACAATGTTATTTGCGGGTCTGCTCCTCCCGCTCTGGATGCTCGCCCAGACGGGCGAGCCCGAGTTGGCGGAAAAGTATTTTCGCGGTGCAGAGTTCGAAAATGCCCTTCAGCTCTACGAGAAGCTGCAGAAGCAAGACCCCGACAACCCCACCTACAACATTCGCATCGCTGAGTGCCATCAAAAACTCTACCAGTACGATGATGCGGTCAAATTCCTTGAAAAAACGATCCGTCGAAATCCGAGCGACCACTATTATCCGTTCCTGTTGGCTGATGCCTATCGCCTGACCGGAGAAAACAAAAAAGCCGAGAACCTGGAGAATGAAACCATCACGAAGCAGCTTCAAACCGAGGCTGATTTTCTGGATGTCGGAACTTGGCTGGCAGAGACAGGGAAGAAGGAGCTTGCCTTGCAGGTCTACGAGCAGGGACGCAGGGTCTTGCGGAACAAGTTCATATTCGGGGATGAGATCGCCCACCTCTGCAATTACCTAGGTCAGTATGAGAGGGCGACACAGGAATACCTGGAGCAATACCGCCTGAATCCTGCATCGATGAACACGGTGAAAACCAGCATCCTCACCATCGTCAATGACAAGTCCAAGGACATCGTCGAGAAAGTGCTCCTGGATGCCGTGGACAAAAACGGGAAGGACATTGGTCTACGCTCGATAGTCTTTGATTTCTACGTCCTGACCGCCAATTTCATGGAGGCGCTGGTTCAATGCAAGAGCATCGACAAGGTCAACCAGGAGGATGGCGGGCGTGTGTTCCAGTACGCATTGACCCTCCGGAACAACAAGGAGTACAAGCTCAGCAACAAGGCTCTGGACTATGTCATCGAGAGTCATGAGAACGCGTACTATTTCATGCGAGCCTTTCAGGAAAAGGCCATCAATGGCGAGCTGCAAGCATTCGAGACCCTGCCCGTGGACACCTTCGGGATTCGCGAAGCCGTGAATGCCTACAACGCACTCTTCCAGCAGTTTGGTCGCGGACCCGTGTTCTTCGATGCCATGTACCGCAAGGCTAAATTGATGGCCTTCTACTTGTTTGACATCGACGGCGCATTACACGAGCTGAACCTCGCGGCACAGCAGCAGCTCAAGCCACAGGAACTCGCCCAGGCAAACCTGCTCATCGGCGACCTATTCCTCATGCAGAAGGAATACAACCGGGCTAAGCTGAAATACAACGAAGTCTCCGAAACCTGGAAGGAAGGCCAGATCGGTGCGGAGGCCAAGTACAAACAGGGTCGTCTCAGCTACTTCAAAGGCGATTTCGAGTACAGCAAGGCCCGGCTTCAGACGATCAAGGACAATACCAGCAATGATATCAGCAACGATGCCATTCAGCTGTTCCTCCTCATCCAGGACAACCTCGGCATGGACACGACGACCTATCCACTGGGGCGATTCGCACAGGCACAGCTCATGGTCTATCAGCGCGACTTCACACCCGCACTCTTACTGTTGGACAGCATCGCATTCGCCTTCCCCAGCAGTACCCTCGCAGATGAGATCCTCTGGGAAAAGGCCAACATTTTCCTACAACAAAACCAGACCGACAAGGCGATCACCTACCTTGACCGCATCATCACCGACCACGGCACGGACATCTACGGTGATGACGCCCTCTACACCAAGGCCAGGATCTACGATTACACGCTAAAAGACAAGGCAAAAGCGATGGAACTCTACATCAACTTCCTGAAGAAGTACAGCGGGAGCCTGTTCATCGTCCAAGTGCGGCAACGAATCCGGGAGCTCCGGGAAACAAACCGGATTTAGCAATAGAGGGAAGTATGAAGCAGGGATTGGAGCATCCCCTGTTTTGAGTGGTCAAAATCTGGAATAGTTTTTCAGTTGATTTTTCTCAAGTCGGTTATTCCTAAGCCAAATTCTTGACTTGGCTTCCGATCCAACCCAGATCGTCAAGCTCAAGCCAAGGGCAACTGCGCCGAGAGACAGCCTTGTGGAGATGGATGGAAGCGGATTACTCAGCCTCGAACCGGAGTTGCGTCACTTTGTAGGAACCTCCGACGTTTTTCAGGAAGATATTCGTGTCGAAAGTCCCCCCACTGCTCACGAAGCTGCCGGTGGCATAGTGGGTGGTACCTGAATTGCCCTTGTGAATGACCGCAAACGACTTGGGGGCATTCTTGGTAAAAAAATCCTTGAGCACGAATGTGGCTTGCTGGGAGGAATAGGCCTCGTCAGCACCGGGGAGCGTTATCTCCAGAGGCGAATGGAAAAAGGCTGTCAAGCCCTCAGCATCTCCCTTCTGGATGGCTGAGGAAATTTTTGCAAAGGTCTCGTCCGGAGTGCTTTGCGCTTTGGCACCTTTGTGCCCGGCAATCGCGAAAAACAAGGCGAGCAAAAATGCGATGAGCGTTTTCAGCGTTTTCATAATGAGATATTTATTAGCACATTCCATGCCAATTTACCTTAATGGCGAAGAATGCTTGGGACGAAGGGGATGCCATCGTTCAGGGAGCTTTCCTGCGCAGGTATGCTGCGTCTTTGGGTAAGGGGCATGATCCTTCGGCGAAGGGAGATTCATGAATAGCGGTGAAATGCCGTGGCCATCAGGCGCAATGGGCCGCAAGAAACGGTTTGGTCGTCAGGGGGGTGATCAGGCATCTGCCCTGACACCTCTTTTGTTGTAATTTCGCATCATGAACCAGAAAGTCATCCTCGTGATCATGGACGGATGGGGAATCGCCCAGGACACAAGGGTCAGTGCCATCGACGCTGCAAACACACCGTTTTACGATGAATCGCTCCGTACGCGCCCCCATGCACGATTGTACGCCAGCGAACAGCAAGTCGGCCTGCCAGCTGGCCAAATGGGCAATAGCGAGGTCGGCCATACGAACATCGGGGCGGGACGCATCGTCTATCAGGATCTGGTGAGGATCAGCCACGCCATCGAGTCCGGCGAATTTGCTGCGAATCCTGCGTTCCGCGCCTTGGTGGAGCATTGCAAGACAAGAAGGACGCCCCTCCACCTCATGGGCCTCCTCAGTGACGGGGGCGTACATTCCCACATCGACCATCTCAAAGGAATCCTTGGAATCCTCTCGAAAGAGGGTGATTTTCCTCCCGTGTACATTCACCTGTTCATGGATGGCCGGGACACCGATCCCACTAGTGGCCTCAACTTCGTGCAGGAATTGGAACGGGCCATTGCCGAGACTGGGGTCGGGCATATCGCCTCCATGGTCGGGCGTTACTACGGAATGGATCGGAACCAGGCCTGGGATCGCACCAAAGTGGCCTATGATCTCATACGCCATGGACGAGGGGCACCCTATCCGGATGCCACGGCGGCCGTCCAGGCGAGCTATGCACAAGGTGTCACCGACGAGTTCATGAGGCCTGCCGTCATCACATCCAGCGGAACCCCATCAGGGCTCCTGGATGAAGGCCATGGTGTCCTGTTTTTCAACTTCAGGACGGATCGGGGGCGGCAGCTGACGACGGCCCTCACCCAGGAGAGTTTCCCGGAGCTTGACATGCAGAAGTCCTCCGCGTTCCACTATGCCACCATGACCAGATACGATGAAACTTATGAAGGCGTGCAGGTACTGTTCGAAAAGGACAATGTTCCGATGGGGCTGGGAGAGGTGCTGTCTAGGCATGGAAAGCAGCAGATTCGTATCGCAGAGACGGAGAAGTACCCGCACGTAACCTTCTTTTTCAATGGCGGCCGCGAGGAATGCTATCCGGGAGAATCCCGGATCCTCTGCCCGTCGCCCAGGGTGGCCACCTACGACCTGCAGCCCGCAATGAGCGCAGCGGAGATTCGTGACAAGATCGTTCCAGAATTGAAAAAAGGAGAGGCGGACTTCGTCTGTCTGAACTTTGCAAATCCGGACATGGTCGGGCATACAGGCGTGTTTGAGGCAGCGGTGAGGGCTTGCGAGACGGTCGACGCCTGCACCCGCGCTGTCGTCGAGACGGCCACTGCAAACGGATACCATGTCCTTGTAACCGCCGACCATGGAAATGCCGATTGCATGATCAATCCTGACGGGAGTCCCCACACGGCGCATACGATGGCGAGGGTGCCGCTGATCCTGCATTCTCCGAAAGATTCTCCCAGTTTGAAGCTGAAGGATGGAAAATTGGGGGACCTGGCGCCGACGATTCTGCACCTGATGGGGCTGCCGGTTCCCCCTGAGATGACAGGCACCATACTGGTGAGCGCATGAGATACCGCAGGTCGTTCTTGTTTGTGGTGGCTTGCTGGGCATGGATGGCCGCCGAGGCGCAGGATTTCGCCGGTTTCAGGCAAGCATTCTGGCAGCAGCTTTCGGAATCCTGCCGTCCCGGCCTCAGATGGGAAAAGTCCGTCACCGAGCTGTCCGGCGATGCAGGCCCCAGAACCGAATCCCGAACCTTTGATCTGGATTGCCGTCGCGGATGGGCAAAGTCAGGGAACGACTCGATCAATCTGAGCCCCGAGGAATTTGCGTTGCTGTTTGAATATGCCTATGACAATGCCAACTATGCACCCTACATGGTACTTTCAAGGAACGGAATGGGAGTCTCGGCCAAGGTGAAACCAGGCCAGGAACAGGAATCCAAGCTTCAATTGCAGCGCTTTGAGGTGGATCCCGTCTCTGGCAGGCTTCAATTTGCGGAAGCCAGGATTTGGAAGGACAGCCCCTTGTACGAGCTCAAGGTGCATATATCCGTCTGGTTCGATCCATCGGGACATTATCTGCGCCATGAGATCGAGACCAAGACGGATGTACTCCTGGGTGGCGAACTGCATACGGTCATCAAGGCACGAATCCTATGACGGAATGGCTGGCCGCCTTCACGGGGGCGTGGGGGGTTACTGGGTCCGGCCTGGAATAGGCACTGGGATGGGGATGGAAGAGATTTCGCTTCCCCTGCTGAGCTTTCGCACCAACCTTGCCGAATGTCCGACCCTCGGATGCGTGTCCGGCTTGTCGCCGGCCAGAGGCTGCAACATCCTACCCTGCCCATGGGCATCATTACGGGTTTCCGTGGCGGGTTCAGCACGCTTTCAACCCCAGGGGCTTGGAGACGCTGGATCAACTTGAACGCAAGGAGAGCACACTTGCAGGCATCCCTGGGGTGATTGCCTTTCAGGAACAGGGCAGGGGGCATGCACTGGGATGAACAGAGGCTTTCAGGGTAAAAATGCAAACCCGCCGGGGATCACACCCACCTCAAACGAGGCCAATTCCCTCGCCGAGTTCGGCGAAAACCGATAGACCCTGCCTTTCCGCTGATAATCAAGGGCATCTCCTGCATAGATGTAGCCTGTTTGCGGATCCAGTCCGAGTCCATACCACGTATGCGATCCCTGTGCCACCCATGGTTGCGTGGGAAGGGCGCTGTCGCCGACCGCCATTTGATGGATGCCGCCATCCAGGAAGTAAAGCCTGTCGCGTTCAGCGTTGATGATGAGTTTGGAGGGGGCCCGGGTCGGTGAACCGAATGGAAACACCGCCTCCACGCGAAGTGAATCCAGATTTACCCGCACGAGTTGTGGAAAGGCTTGGCCAAGAGCATTCCCACAAAGCACCCACAGCCTCCCGTTTAGATCCACGGCGAGACTGTTCGGCTCCCGCCCGACATACAGGCTGTCCACAAGCGATGGCGCTTCGACATCAATCACGAGGAGTTTGTCCGTGCCAGTCTGCGCCAAATAAACCCGTGTACCTACCCGAACCATTTCCTCTGTCCAACCTCCCGTGGCAATGCTGGATACTAGCGTGCAAGTGGCGAGGTTCACCACCGAGATCGTCCTCGAATACAAATCCGTCACCAATGCACGGTCATTTCCGATCGGCAACAGGTACCGCGGCGATTGCAGTCCCGTGATGGTGCAGCGGCTCTTCAGGCTCGGGAGATCGACCACCTCGCACTTTCCCGAATGGTTGACGACGATGTAGGCTTGGCTGCCGATGACCGTGACACTCTGGGCGACATCACCCAGTGGACGGCCATTCACCGCTGTGAAAACATCGCCTCGCAAAGAGTCGTCACCCCGACGAATGAAACTCAGACTGCCATTCCCACCTTGGAAATTGCCCTCGTTGACCACCAATACGCCATCCGCATAGTCAAAGGGCAAGCGTGGGGGCTCCTCCCTGCAACAGCTCCAGAGCGAGCAAGCGAGCAAGCCCAAGGTGCACAAGCAATACCCCCCACATACAGCCCTGGCGAGCGCCAATGCCCGACCCTTGAGCGAACCGACAGCGACCGGGATGCCCACCCTCATGTTTACCAAAAACTCATTCATACCCATCATATTTGCGGGCGGACAGGCCCTGACAAGAATGCCCAATCCAGCCGCACAAAAATAGACCTTCCCGGCATTGGCCGCCAAGCGACGGTCTGGTACTGGGCATTGGCCAGATTGCGGATGCCAGCCTGGAACCGCAAGCGGTGCGGCCGTGAAGGGGACAGGCCGCCAGCCCCCTGAATTTCTGAATCCCGCACAGAAAATTGAGGCTGCCAGCCCACGCTCACATCCACCGTACTGAACCCAGGGATGAAGGCACTGTTGTCCGCGACGGTGTACCTTCTGCTGTTCCAGTCCTGAAAATACTGCAGACTCCACGCCTTCCATTCCAGACCCAACCGAAAGGAGCCATTGTGCCTTGGCACGTAGATTAACTGATGGCCGTCTTGGCGCTGGGTGGACGCAAACGTATGGTTTGCCTGGATGGAATACCGGATCCTGCCGCACACCCCCGACTGCCTCACAATCGCCTCCAGCCCCATGGCGGTGACTTGCTGCACATTTTCCGGCCGCCATAGCGCCCCTGAAACCGGCACCCACAGGATCCAATCGCGGACATGACTGTAATATCCGCCGATCTCGGCATGAATTGAGCCCCTTCTTTGAAATCCGCCGTCTTGAAAAACAGATTGCTCCCCTTGGCTGAAAATGACCGCCGCCTCAGCAGCCTGGCTCAGCTCGGGAAGCAGGCCGGGATTGCCTCCGGGATTCCAATGCAGATCGTTCAGGCTGGGGTTGCGGTAGTTGCGCGCGACGTGGGCACGCATGGACAGGCCGTCAATGCGTGTCTGACAGGAGGTGCCAAGGTAGCCGAGCAAAGGTGAGAACCGGTCGTTGCCCCACTCCTCCCGCACGAGGACGGTGAAGAAGCCGCGATCCAGGAATCGCCATTCTCCCTTGGCGTAGCCGCTCGCGAGGGCTTGCCTTGCATGGTCTGTATAGCCCTCGGAGGCTGCCTGGTCATGGAGGTACCTGATCCCGGCGCCTTTCCATGCCAGGCGGAGTGTCGAAGGCACGCGTTCAATGTCTGACTGTATCAGGTAACGGTCAAAGGAGGAAGGCGCATCGATCCTGGCCATCGCATTCAGGTAGCGCATGGATTCGTGAAGCCATCCAGCCTTTGTCTCGAGGCGGTATTTGCGATGAACCCTATTCCATTGCAGCATGGAGCGGATGGCTTGGTCGGTTTGCTCCTCCCCAGCGGAGGGAGACAGCATGGAAGGAGGGAGCTTGCGATCGGAACTGAGCATCCACCAGCGGACGAAAAAATCATGCCCCCGAGGGGAATACCGAAACTCCTGAAGGCCTCCGTACTGCAAAATCCCCGCATTCTTCAGCCGCTGGACGGGGGATTGCGGCAGGCCGAGGTTCCGAAACGTGAAATCGTTTCTGGCGGT
>JBJOPY010000018.1:0-7130 GCA_046050405.1 Bacteroidota bacterium
CCTCACCATAGACGCGCCTGGCTTTCACACTTGGAGGGATACCTTATGGACGAAATCAATCCCGCAGGGGCGAGATATCAACATGGATGTCTTTTTAGAGGTTGAACAGTTGTTTGAGTTGAAAGGAATGATCCATGACCCTTCAGATGGGAAGCGATTAGGTGGCGCAGGCATTCACATCATTCACGGTGGCAAGATCCAGTCGGTCTTGAAGGCGGGAGCAGACTCCGCTGATTATCGTTTTCGGTTGAAGCCCGGGGAAGACTATACGGTGATTTTCAAGAAGGACGGCTACATACCCCGCATACTGAATCTATCATTGAATAATTTCCGGGGAGTGGAGATCCGTACGCTCAATGTGCCAATGACCAAGGGCGATTACGTTCTGGTCAACGGCACCATCACCGAAGATGGCACGGCTGGAACCCCGATTCCCCAGGCTTCGATCCTCATCATGAATGACAGAACCCAGCAGATCGTCGATTCGGTGATGTCTCTGAAGAATGGAGCCTACTGGGTGGCGATTCCACGGGAATCTTCCTCAAGCTATTCAATTATCGCAGTCAAGGAGGGCTACTTTGTCTCGAGCAAGCGCATTGATACCAAGAATGGAAATGAAATGACCATCGACATTCCCATGAGGGATGCCGTCTATGGGCTCGACAACAATATGAAGGTGTACCACTACCCCTACAATCAGACCGTCATGGACATGATATCCGCCTCGGACTTGAACGAAATCTATTTCTTTCTCATGCGCAATCCAGCTGCAAAGCTGGAAGTAAGATCACATACGGACTCACGCGGAACCAGCGAACACAACCTCGCACTGTCGCGCAGCAGAAGTGAATCTGTAGTGAAGTATATTCAATCACAGAAACCCCTGTCCGATGATCGATTTGTACTGTGGGGCTTCGGCGAGGAATTCCTAGTCAATGAATGTGCTGACGGAGTGGAATGCAGTGAGGAAAGACATGCGTCGAATCGTCGTACCGAACTTAAAGTTGTAGAATAACAATTCATGCAGTTGTTTAGCATTTTCTTTGACCAAAAGGGCGTAATTAAATCATTCGTGGCGTTCACGAGGAAAACTAGGAAGTAAATCAATGTTGAGAAACGCATCCCAGAACCATCGGAGAGTATCATCAGGCTTGCAGACAGCGGCACTTTGTGCCCTGATGGCATTGCTCTCGCACATGCTGTCTGCCCAGAAAGTGATCGTGCTTACAAATGCAGACCTTGGCAAGGTCATCACCGGTACCCATCACTTTTCTGAAAATAATCCATCCTTGAAGCTGATCTTGAGACACAGGATCTCCGGTGTAGGCAATCTGCAGGTTTCGCTTCAGAAGGAACTCCAATTTGGAAAAAGCCCGTTCACCTTAAGATCGGCCTTGCCTGCATCCTTGGCAGCAGAGGGAGCTCTGGAGATACTGCTTGACATGAGCTACGGGCGCGCAGTACAATCTGAGAACACCATTAGCATGCTGGCATATCCAGCAGGGGATGCAGATCCTAAAACCCGTGGAATTACAGTCAATTTGAAGCTTACCGCCGATGGCTCCCTGATGTTCTTCTCCGAACGCACGCAGCAGTACAGCAAGTCCCTCCCTCGCTTTCAGTTCGTTGGCCCTAGTCAGAAGCTGATCGAATTGAGCTGGAATGGTGGCGGTAGTAGTACCTGTAGGGTGAAGTTCGAGGATTCAGGGCGAAAGGGATTCAGCCTGATCCCTAATTCACCCGGAGCCGCCCCGATTGCGGATGGATCAACGATCACCCTCAACAGTGGTGGCAACTCCTATTTCATTCGCTACGATGGCGCTGCAGCAAAGGGAACCGTAGATGGTGCCCGAATCTCATTCATTGATGCGGGAGGTCAGGGCATCAACGTAGAAATGATGGGTACCTACCCTGGTGGCGAATCGATGTTTGCAACCATCAATGATGTCCTCAGCCGTGAAGCGTCGAAGGCGCCGCCGACCCCCGAGAAGGTTCCGGCATCAACTCCCCGGGTCGCCAAGACAGGTGATGGGAAGGAACCCAAGAAGGACACGGATAAAATGGCGACTGCGGCAGTAGCTCCAGCACCCAAAACGACTCCGCCAGCCGAGGTAGAAAAGACGGTACCGATGCCGGCAGCGAGCACTCCGGTGGTGGTCGGTCAGTTCTTGGAGGAAACAGAGGAGGAATTGGGACTGACTGCCGATGAGGCCAAGAACAGACTTAAAAAGTTTTTCATTCGGAACGTGGCACAGAATCTGGTCAAAGTGGGAAATGTGAGCTTTGAGAAGATTGATGGCAAGTATGAGGCGAGAGTCCCCATCACCATCGATAGCATCATGAGTGATCCGAACTTTCATATCACACCGATCTGGGTGCGGTGCGTCAATGGAGTGGACAGCGTGACTTTGCCGAGCAATAACTACAAATTTCCAGTGGACACCTCCAAGATTCTGATCAAACTCTCGGAGGAAGCTGTGGCGAAATTGGCAGGGGTAGATTCATTCAAGCTTAAGGTGGGATTCATGCCGGATTACTTGATTGGAAATGAGCCGTATGCGGATAAGAATCTTGTATTCACAGGGGTAGCTTGGGCAAAGGTCATCACCAGCAATTTCTGGAAATGGATGCTTTATATTGGCATTGCCCTCTTGGTCATCCTTATTTTTTACATCGGCTACTTGATTGCCCGCAGCCCAGTGAACACCTTTCGTTATCTCCGCGAATCCAGGTATCAGAGGGAGAGATACAAGGCAACCAGCGAGCGGGAGCAAGTGGATGTGGAAGTGGTTCATATCGACCTGGCTCGACAAGACAATGACCTGGTGCAGCTTTCCTTTGTGGATAGGGGAGAGGGGCTGGATGGAAGGCAAGGTGAATCCATCGAGAAGATAAAGAGCATTAACGCATATGTTCCCCTGCCCAAGCGGGGTGGAATTGCGAAGATGTTTGCTTGGCTGTACGGACCCTTTGGCCGCAAGCGTGACCGCAATTTCAATTCCATTTATTACAGTCTGAGGGTCGAAATTCCAAAGGGCAGCATCCCACAGAACCTTAGACTGAAAGATGAATCTGGCATGATCATGCTTGGCACCAACCTCACCGGAAATGTGCTTGCGACCGACCATCAGGATTTCAAATTCAGTCGCAATCCATTCAGTTACAGCGTCTATCTTGACCCCTCGGAATTTCTGGACTACTCGGGTGCAATGCGGACAGTGACATTCCCCTTCCGTGTGATCGAGGAGCCGTTCGAAGGTTATGTGATGATTCGTGAATTCAAGCTGAATCTCGAGATCGCCCAGCGATACTGATAAACGACTCCCTTAAACGAAACGCTCGGCACAGGATCGTGCCGAGCGTTTCGTTTTCCGGTGTTCTGTGAATGGGAACCTATCTGATGATGGTACCCTTTGCCGTCCACCAGGGATGATATTCGGCACGCAGTCTTCCAGCCCTGATCGAGGGGTCTGCTTCCACCAACGCCTTGGCCTCCTCAATGGTTTCAGTGTCCAGAATGAAGATCCCCCGCAATTTCGAATCATCCCCCATGGGGCCAGCCACGAGCAATTTTCCATCCCTGAACATGTGGCTGATATTGGACATGTGTCCGTCTTGCAGCTTGGCAAGTTCATCCTTCGGGATTTTGTTCGCTTTTTTCCCACGGTAGAGGAGTACCATGATGTACCTGCGCATGGTATAGGTCGTGTCTCCCTCCTTCATCTGAAACTCACGGGGCTCCGGTTGCCTGGATGTTGTGGTCTGGGCCTTCCCACCCGTTGAAAATCCGGCCGTCAGTGCCAGCAAAACGAGTGCTCGTTTCATTCCCATAAGATTGAGGCTTCATAAAATATCGCGCATGCAAGGGAGTTGTAACCGCAAGACATGCCCTTTACTTCAACGTTTCGGCCAGGGCAACCATGTTTTCGCTTGCTTGCATCTTGAGGAGTGCCTGCTTCATTTGCAGGTGGGTATGCACCCTCGCGACGACCAGCCTCAGGATTTCAGGCGTAATTGGTTTGAGTCGGTAGTCCAGTGCTTGAATTCGAAAAGCGTAGTAAGCATAATCTTGCCGGTCGGAAATGATCACCACCACGGGCGGATTGGGAAGTGAGGCCACCAAGTCAAAGCCATTTGTGTCAGGAAGGGCAGGATTGATCATGATGAAATCCACCATTGTTTTCTTCAGCAAATTGACGGCAGACCTTCCGGTTCTACAGCTATTCACAAGCTCCAGGTCCGGATGATTGACGATAATCCGGGCAACCCCTCGAAGCTCACTGACATCCGAATCAATGAGAAGGCACCTGAGTTTCTTTCGAGGTAGGATTTCCATCATGTGTCCCTGCTTTCTGTGATATAGCAAATATATCACCGATGAAGTGTAAAAGGGAGGGGAGGTCGCACGATTTTTTCAAGGCGTCCATTCGCTGCATAACGCTGGGGGATGTCCGAAGTCGATCCAGCCCTCCGCATCATTGTTCCACCCCTTTCATGCTGAGGGAGATGCGTTTACGCGCCCGATCCACCTCCACGACTCTCACCATCACCTTCTGCTGCACCTTCACCACTTCTGCAGGATCCCGTATGAACCGGTCGGCCATCTCAGAGATGTGCACCATGCCATCTTGATGAACGCCCACATCCACAAACGCTCCGAACCGCGTGATGTTCGTCACGATGCCCGGCAGGGTCATTCCCTGCTCCAGATCCTCCATGGAGTGGATCCCCTCCCTGAATTCCATCGCTTCAAATTCCGCTCTTGGGTCTCGTCCGGGTTTGGCGAGTTCCTTCAGGATATCCTTGAGCGTCGGCATGCCGATCGTGGAAGAAACATAACGATCCAGCTTGATTTGCCGGCAAAGCTCCTCGTTTCGCACTAAATCCGCTACTTTCACGCCCAGGTCATTGGCCATTTGGTCGACGATGGGATAACTTTCCGGATGAACCGCTGAGGCATCAAGTGGGTTATCTGCATTTCGGATCCGAAGGAATCCTGCGGACTGCTGATACGCCTTTTCTCCCAATCGAGGCACGCCCATCAATTGTTCGCGACTGGTGAATGGGCCATTTTTGTCGCGGTAGCGGACGATATTGGCGGCCAAGGATGGGCCTAGGCCGGAGACGTAGGTCAGCAGCTGAATGCTCGCGGTGTTCAGCTCCACCCCGACGCCATTCACGCAGCTTTCCACCACATCATCCAGGCCGGCCTTGAGCAAGCCCTGATCCACATCGTGCTGATATTGACCGACCCCGATCGATTTTGGATCCAGCTTGACAAGCTCGGAAAGCGGATCCATCAGCCTCCGCCCAATGGAAACTGCGCCCCGGACAGTGACATCCTCATTTGGAAATTCCTCCCGGGCGACTTCGGATGCCGAATAAATGGAAGCTCCGCTTTCATTGACGAGGACGATCGCGATCCCCTGGTCAAGTCCCAGGCCACGCAGGAAGACCTCGGTCTCCCGCCCAGCTGTCCCATTGCCCAGGGCGATGGCTTCGATCTTGAATTCCTCCACGAGGGAATGCACCATGGCAGCCGCCTCAGCCGAATTTCCCGCGCCAGTATGCGGATGAATGACATCGTGCCGTAAAAGTTTTCCCTGTGGATCGAGCACGGTCACCTTGCAGCCCGTCCGAAAACCCGGGTCAATGGCGAGGACACGCTTCGACCCCAGCGGAGGAGCAAGCAGCAATTGCCGCAGGTTCTCCGCGAAAACCTTGATCGCCTCCACATCAGCTTTGCGTTTGCTCTGTAGGCGCATCTCCGTTTCCATCGATGGGGCAAGCAGCCGCTTGTAGCAGTCTTTCAGTGCCATCTTCACCTGTTCGGACAGGGGGCCGCTCCCTTTCAGGAAAAGGCGTTCCAGTAGAGCCAGGGCTTCTGATTCATCCGGCTCGATTCTGAAGCTGATGATCTTTTCCTTTTCTGCACGCCGCATGGCCAGCAAGCGATGACTTGGAGCCTTGGAAAGGCTCTCCTGCCATTGGAAATAGTCGCGGTATTTGGCGCCTTCCTCTTCCTTGCCTTTGAGAATCTTCGTGGTGATCATCCCCTTCTGGACAAACAGGTTCCGAACCCGGGCTCGCGCCCGCTCGTCCTCATTTACACGCTCCGCGATGATGTCACGTGCGCCTGCAAGTGCTTCCTCGATGTCCGCGACACCCATGCCTGGGTTCACGAAGTGTGCGGCGATCTGAATAGGATTTCCTCCGCCTTGCAGGAAGACCAGGTCTGCCAAGGGTTCCAGCCCTTTTTCCTTGGCGATCGCGCCCCTCGTATGCCGCTTGGGCCGATAGGGGAGGTAGATATCCTCCAGCTCAGACATCGTCGCGGCGAGTTCGATCCGCCTCGTGAGATCACCCGTCAGCAGCCCTCGTTCCTCTATGGAATGTAGGACGACTTCCTTGCGCGCATCGAGTTCCCGCAGCTGCTTCTCCCTGTCGCGGACCGCGGCAATCTCCACCTCGTCCAGGCTATCCGTGACTTCCTTCCGGTACCTCGCAATGAATGGGACAGTCGCTCCATCGGCAAGCAACCTCATGACCGCAGCGACACTTTTTGGGGGCAGGCCCGTGTCAGTGGCGATTCTTTGTACAAATACGTCCTTCATGTTGCAAATTAAGCAAATAGAACGGTGAGAAATCAGTCTCCAAGGGCATCTCGGAGGATAGTTCCGGAGCAATGCGTAAATGGGGAATTGTTCCACGAAGCGGCGCATGGCCATCGACGAGCGGGGCAGCTTCCAGTGGCGGGCCACCTTCGGTGGGGTTGTGTAGTGTAGGACGATCGTGGAATACTGTGGTGAGGTTATCGCGCACCCCTAAACCACTGGACTAGTTTTGCCTAAATTGGGGGGAGGATTTCTTATGGCACATGAAAGAAGAACATGGACTCCCGCGCAGAAGCTGGCGATCCTGAAGGAAGCAGAACAAAACGGTGTGGCGCAGACTTGCCGCCTTCACCAGCTGGCCGAGTCGCTGATCGGCAAGTGGCGGATCAAGCTGGAAAAGTTTGGCGCCGACGGGCTTGAGCCCCGTGGATTGCACGTGACCCCGGAAGTGGACAGGATCGCCGGGGAGAACCGGAGGCTCAAGCAGATCGTCGCTGACCAGGCACTGGAACTGCA
>JBJOPY010000019.1:0-3041 GCA_046050405.1 Bacteroidota bacterium
ATATGCCCGTTTTCTCCCTCCCCTCTGAGCCGCTGTTCCCCCCGGTCTCCCATGCTGAGGAGGACGGATTGCTCGCAGTGGGGGGAGACCTCTGCCCGGTGCGTCTATTGACCGCCTACGCCTCCGGCATCTTCCCCTGGTACACGGAGGGCAGGGACCCCATCCTGTGGTGGTCGCCCGATCCCCGGATGGTGCTGTTCACGGAGGAGCTCCGCATTTCCAAGAGCATGAGACAGGTGTTCAAGAAAGGCACCTTTGAGATCACCTTCGACCGCGCCTTCGACGAGGTGGTCCGCTCCTGCAGCAAGGCTCCGCGGCGTGGCCAACAAGGGACATGGCTCGGCATGCACATGCAGAGGGCCTATGCCGAGCTCCACCGGTTGGGATATGCACACTCCGCGGAGGCCTGGCAGGCAGGCCGGCTGGTCGGTGGCCTGTACGGTGTCGCCATCGGGCGGGTCTTCTGTGGCGAGAGCATGTTTGCCCATGAGAGCAATGCCTCCAAGGCTGCATTCATCACCTTGTTGGAGGCACTGAAACAAAAGGGATTTGGCCTCATCGACTGCCAGGTGCATACAGACCACCTCGAGAGCCTGGGTGCCCGTGAGATTCCGAGGGTGGATTTCCTGGAACTTCTCACCGCAGGGATGGCGCAGCCGGGCCGTGTCGGGCCCTGGGCGGAATGGCTGGCCGAATAGGCGATGCGCGCAATGCGCGTGTATCAGCGTCACGATGGGCGGCAAATTGCTGGGGCCTGCCGGTGAAACGGAGAGGAGCCCTCCAGTCAAATCCTCCCCGCCACCCAATCGGGTGGGACTCCGTAACTTTGGGGGCAAAATTGCTGGATGAAGAACATGCTTCGGTTATTGCTTCTGGTGGTCTTCGGCTTATGGACCATCCAGGGTTCAGCCCAGACTTCCACGCTGGTGGTGTTTGATGAACTGAAGGAAGACTTTTACCTGGTCATCAACGGGGAGCGGGTCCATCCCAGCCCATCCTCCCACGTGCGTGTGAACGAGCTCCGGGCGGGGCGGTACCGGGTGGATGCGATCTTCGTGTCCACCGATCTTCCCAAGGTTTCCATGGAACTGGCCTTGCAGGCCGGACGGGAGGTGAGCTATGCCCTCGTGCGGCAAGGGAGCGGGGGCGCATTTGGGTTTGCATTCCTCAGTGAATACACCACGGGATACTTCCCCGTCGCCCCGCCCGACTATGTGACGGTCAGCTTCCCGGGGCCCTTCCTCGATCCGGGCCTGCCGATGGGCTCCCCACACGACGGCCCCCATCCTGCCCCGAGGGGATCACTGGAGCAGGAAGCCTATCTGGCCAACTCCGGGATGCCGGTGACCAAACCCAATCCGTTGCCGTCCTACGATGGAGCGGTCGGTTGCCCCCATCCGATGGAAGTAGAGGCATTCGACGAGGCGAAGAAGAGCATCGCCGCAAAGTCCTTTTCGGACTCCAAGATGGAGCTTGCCAAGCAAGTCACCAAGGCCAACTGCCTGCTGACTTCCCAGGTGCGGCAACTGATGGCCCTGTTCACGTTCGAAGCGCAGCGGCTCGAGTTTGCCAAGTTCGCCTATGACTTCACCTATGATGTGGAGAACTACTACATCGTGAACGATGAATTCGGCTTCGAAAGCTCGATCAGAGATCTGGCCAGGTACCTCGAAGGAAAGTAGGGGCAAAAAAAGGCGGCCCGCAAATCATGCCAAGCCGCCTCTTTTGAATTAAAAGCTAATACCGATCCCTCCAAAGATAGGAGATTGTCCGGATAGAATCCTAATTCTTCCCCAACTTTTTTCGGTTCACCCCACTCCCGTCCAAAATAATTTCCCTGAGGTTTGAAATCGATGATTGCATCCAACTGAGGCTGTTTCTGGTCGGGGACCGCAGACCCATCCCCCTCATCAGCTCAGCGGGGATTGCACGGGGGCCGGCTTATCCCCTGACGTTCCGGCGAGCCGGGACGGTGGCACCGTGTGCCGTGACTGCTGGCAAGAAGGGATCCAGCCCGGGGGAGGCTGTATCTCGTTTTGCGAAGGAAGCCTACCCTGTAATCAGCTTGGACGGAGAGACAGGGTGTTTCAGATTCGGAAGGGCACAGTGTGCAGCCGGCTCGCACGGGATGTCCCCGGAAAGCAGGTGCTGATTTTTGAGGGGGCTTGACGGGCCACCAGGGTTCCCGGAAGGGTTGCGGCCCGCCTCCGTTCCATCCCCTTGAGAGCGGTAACGGCTATTTTTGGGGTCGGAATTGGGCCATTCTGGCTATCTTGCACCGTCATTCTTCGGATCAGTTCCATCCACACCTCAGCCCGTCCTCCGGCCATACCGCCCCGGGAGCAGCCGTTTCCCCAGAATCATCTGGGAGAAATGGACAGCCTGGGAAATGATCGCGATGGGAATGATGGCTTCCATCATTGCATCTATCAGGTTCGTGTAAAAATAATTCCACTCGAAAGGGGCTGCATTCAAGTTCAAGGACTCCATGTGGGCAAAATATTGGAGTAGAAGGAATACAGCGATACTCGAACAGAAAAAATAATAGAAGTGCCGTTTGGCATGACGAATGATGTAGATCGAAAATGTCGAAAGCCAACTAAATATCAATGCATAATATAGGTAAAGATTCATAAGGGAGGATCTGGTTTCCAGATAATGAACCTCCGCCAAGTACAGGAGATACTCGAAAATGTAAACTACCAAGATGATAAGGGCCAGATTGATGAAAAAGGCTGCAAGGTGGAATCTGATCATAGCTGATAATAGGAATTATTCGTATCCCCCAATTCCCTACTTTTCTGCCATGGGAAGGAAAATGAGTAAAAGTGATCACATACAGGCTGCCCATCTCCCTCGTCATGGCTGTGCGGATTCCCTCTCCCCGCCCCGATGGAGCAAAAGCCGTCGTCTGCTCCCCAGCCGTGCTTCCTGATTTCAGTGACAATCTCCACATGAGAGTCTCCAAATACAACGATGTCGCCAGGCAGGACATCCTTGGAATTCCTGATCCGCCTCAGGGGCGACCTCCCGGTGTAGAT
>JBJOPY010000020.1:0-21165 GCA_046050405.1 Bacteroidota bacterium
GCAGTCGGACGGACTCGGTGATGGACGTTGAGGGGCATGCGAGGGAGAGCCTGAAGATGCTGGACAAATTTTAGCCGAAATTCAAAAGGAAGCAGCCCGAGGAACCGATTCAAAACAGCCCGAACCACTTCTTCCTCTTGGGAAACCCGATGTAGGTGCCATGGGGATGGATATGAACGGGAAACGATTCCGTGGCATACCCTTCGCCTCCGGCACTTTTCCCATCTTCCGGGCAGAATCTGAACCGATGCCAGGGGCAGACCACATTCCCTTCCTCGTCCAGAAACCCCTGGTGCAAAGGCCCGCCCCCATGCGGGCACCTGTCCCGAATGGCTAGCAAAGCATTCCCGCGTCGCACCAGGCAAATGGCCACGCCGTTGACGGTCACCTTCCGCAGCTTGCCCTCAGGAACGAACCGCGCACCCATCATGGTCAGTTCCTCAGCGCGAATCCATTCTGTGTCAGGGTCGAGTTCGTCCATCATAGGATCGCCTTTTGTAGTCTTAATGCATCTACTTTTTCAGAGGAGAAGCCCAGCAATGAACGGAGCACTTCCTCCGTGTGGGTTCCCAAGGCGGGCGGCTCGGAGAGCTGAACCCCCGCCATTCCTTTCAGGGCAAGTGTCCTGAGGCCCGCCCGGGTCGGTCCTTGCAAGCGCAGCTCGGCTGCCTGTGGCTGCTCGCAGGCTTCACGCAGGTCGAGGACAGCCCCGGCAGGCACCTGTGCACGATGAAGCACCGCCAGGAGCGCGTCCCGTCCATGCTTGCGAATCGCCTCTGCAAGCAAGTGATTGAGGTCATCACGGTGGCCCACCCGGTCAGCATTGTGCATGAACCTCGCGTCTGTGGACAGTGCCTTCAGATCAAGACACTCGCAGAGCCGTGCAAACTGCACATCATTCCCCACCGCCAATACGATCTCCTGGCCATCGGATGTCGCGTAGCTGCTTCCGTAAGGCACGATGTTAGGGTGCTGAGAACCCATCCGCTGTGGGATGATCCCTGCCACGAGCCAATTGGCGGACTGATTGGCGAGGGAAGCCAGTCCGGCACCGAGGAGATTGGTCTGGACGTGGGCACCGCGACCGGTCTGGGCCCGGGCCAGGAGGGCCAGGAGGATGCCTTCCTTAAGCTGATGCGCTGCCAGGATATCCATGAGGGCAACCGGCATCTTGGTCGGGCCGCCTTGCGGAGTGCCATTGATGAAGGTGAAACCTGCCTCCGCCTGTATGATCGCGTCAAATCCGACCCTGGGATCATCCTCGCCGTAGGCCGTCAGGTCGGCATAGATGAGTCGCGGATTCAATGCCATCAGCGTCGCTGCGTCCACTTGCAGCTTGGCTGCATCCCCCGGCTTGAAGCTCGCGACCACGATGTCCGCATCTGCTGCCAGTTCATGGACCACATCGCGGCCCTCCGCCAGCCTCAGATCCACCCCGACAGATCGCTTGCCCCAGTTTACAGCTGAAAAATACGCCGGGCGATCGTCATCTGCCCGCTCTGAGGCCAGTTTCCAAGTCCGTGTAACGTCTCCGCCAGCGGCGAAGTTTTCGACCTTGATCACCTGGGCACCCAATTCAGCCAAAAACATTCCCACGGATGGCCCGGCAAGCACCGATGCCAATTCCACCACCAAAAGATCCTTCAATGCATCCTTCATCCATGCAAATTTGGGAAATGACCCCGAATAATGCCTCCTCCCTTTTACGAAGACCGTGAATTACTGAGAAATGGAAGGCGTATCCCTGCATTGCTCTCTGCGCACCCGTGATCAAGGCGTCAGCTTCATGGGATGGCAGGGGTTATGTCGTCGAGAGGCTCACCGGCCGGATCCGGCAGGTTCCGGGTTCAGTGCAGTGCTTGCCCCGCCCCGGGGTTGGCTGTGTGCGATATGGCCGATGGCCTTTGGTTCAAGCTCCACCTGCTTCCAGGTTCTTCTCCCGTGTAAATGGCACAGCATACTGATCTGCAAACTCCCCGGCAAGAAACTTGTAGTGCCCGGCAATAGCGATCATGCCTGCATTGTCGGTGCAGTACTCGAACTTCGGAATATGCGCCACCCAACCCTTGCGCTGACACATTTCCAGAAATTCCCGCCGCAGATGGGAGTTTGCCGACACCCCTCCGGCGATCGCCAGATGGGTGACGCCGTGGAGAATCGCTGCTTCCCGGAACCGCCCGAGGAGATAGCTGACGATGCGGTGCTGATAGCTGGCGCAGATGTCGTGCTTGTTTTCCTGGATGAAGTTCGGATTGAGCTTCATCTCATCGCGGAGAAAGTAGAGCAGGCTAGTCTTGAGACCGCTGAAACTGAAGTCGAGGCCAGGAATGACGGGTTTCGGGAAGGTGAACCGCTTTCGGTTGCCCTCCCGGGCGAGCTTGTCGATCATGGGTCCGCCGGGATAGCCGAGATTCATCACCTTGGCGGCCTTGTCAAATGCCTCGCCCGCTGCGTCGTCGATGCTTTGTCCGATGAGCTCCATGTCGAGATAGTCGCGGACGAGGACGATCTGGGTATGGCCTCCACTGACCGTGAGGCAGAGGAAGGGAAAGCTCGGCGGCGAATCGCTGAGGAAATTGGCGAGGACGTGTGCTTGCATGTGGTTCACGTCGATGAGGGGGATGCGCAATGCGAGAGCGAAGGCTTTTGCGAAACAAGTGCCGACCAGCAATGCACCCGCAAGTCCCGGCCCGCGGGTGAAGGCGACCGCGTCGAGCTCCCCCTTGTCCACAGCCGCACCCGCAAGCGCGGCCTGCGTCACTGCGATGATGCGCTGCTGGTGCAGACGCGAGGCGAGTTCAGGGATCACTCCCCCGTAAACGCTGTGCTGCAGCTGGGAGGAAATGATGTTTGACAGCACCTTCCCGTCACGGATCACCGCCGCGCTGGTCTCGTCACAACTGGACTCAATGGCAAGAATCGTCGTCATGGCGCGAAGTTAGTCAATCCGAAGGCAAGCACCTGCCAGCAGTTTCAAAGTGTCAACCGCTGAGGCGTTCTTCGTATCTTTGGGAACCTTGAAGCGCATCCTGCTCACCATATTGAGGACATTGCGGGCGACTCTGGTAATGGTGAGCCTGATGGTGGTGATCGCCCTCTGGGCTTTGCGGTCGGGATGGGTTCAGAATCGCCTGACGCCGTTGGTCGAGGAGGTTCTGGGCGATGCGCTCGGGGTCAAGGTGGAGGTCGGCAGCGTGGACATAGACCTGCCTTCCCGTGCAGTGTTGTCGGATCTCACGATGTACGACAGGCAGCAGCAAACAATGTTCGCCTTGAAACAGCTCAAAGTCGGTTTTGGGAGCTTTTCCCTGGTGGATTTCCTGCTGCATCCCCATGATGTCCAGTCCATCAAAGTCAGTGATGTCCAGGTGACCCAGCCGGTAGCCCACCTGTATCGGAGCAGGTGTGACCGTGCGTGGAACTTCGATTGCCTGAGAGGCTCCGGGTCAGACACGACGCCATCGCGCCCGATGAGGATCATGCTGGCCTTCCCATCGGTCGAGCTGCGCCATGGGGAGTTCACGATGGTGGACAGTACCCGCTCCGACGCGGCACTCAGTGACCATTCCAAGATCAACTTCTCGAATATATCTCTGAAGGAGATCAATGGCCATGTCAGCTATCATCTCGACCCAGACCTGAAGATGTATGGCACCGTCGAAGATTTCAATGTGGTCGATTCCCGATCCAAGGCTGCCATCCGTCAGCTGCAGAGCCTGTACCTGATCCGCCTGCGCCCCGCCAAACCGTCACGGCTGAGCATCTGCCTGGAGAATACGCGGATTCGCATCGGCAGGACAGACCTGGACATGGATCTCTCGCTCGAAGACATTCGGAGCGATTCATCGACTTCTTCGTTCAATCCAGTATTCACGGCCCATTTCAGGACCTCGGAATTTGATTTTTTGACGCTGAACGAGATCCTGGACAAACCACTGCCATTGGCACAGCCACTGACCCTGAAGGGTTATGTATGGGGAGACATGGACGGCATCTATTCTGACTCCCTGCTGGTCGGAATGATGCAGCATACCCAGCTTCGAACATCACTCGCGATAACCGGCTACACAGAGGCTAAGAAGTTGCGATTCAAATGCACGATGGACAGGGGACTCCTCTCCTTCGAGGAGTTGCAGCAGCTCCTCCCGGATACGAAGATTCCGTTGCACGGGGTGGTCGGCGTCAAGGGCAATCTCTCCGGAACACTGGATCAGTTGCGCTCCACAAATCTGGAGGTGAGGTACCTGGATCAGACGCACCTCTTCGCAGATGCCCGCATCACAGACTATGCCAGGAGTGACGACATCCTGATGGACATCACCTTCAGGAAAAGCAAGTTCCAGTTCAATGAAATCAAGCAGTTGCTGCCTGGCATGAACCTTCCGCCTTGGCTTCAACGATTTGGTACTTGCAGCATAGACGGGAAGTTTCTTGGCGGCATCCAGGACTTTGTGGTAAACGCGGACATGACGACTGCTTATGGAAACCTAAGTTCCAACCTTCACCTGACACTCCCTCCGCAGGCATCGAAGATCACCTATGATGGATGGCTGAAAACGGAGCATCTCAACCTCGCTGGTTTAGGGGCTGACCTTCCAGTCTCTTCCGGCAACCTGAATTTCGAGGGTCATATCAAGGGAGCGGGCACCGAATGGGGGGGCATGCGTGCAGACCTAGATGGAAAGTTTCTTCAATCGGATTTCAGTGGATATCACATCGAGGAGATCCGTACGGACTCGCTCCAGCTCAGCGGTTACAAGATCACCGGAGGAGTGGAAGTCCGGGACAAGTACGGAAGCGCGTCCGTGACCGTCGACTTGGATCTTCCGGACTCCTCCCAGCATTATTTCGTGGTGGGGGACATCAAGAGGTTGAACCTTGCACACTATGGCCTGCTTCCTGCCGATTCTGTATATCTCAGCACGATTCTCAATATCAACCTGGATGGCAGGACACTGGAGGACTATACCGGCAAGATGCGATTCCTGCAGGCGAGCCTGACAAGGGACCAAAGCAAGGATTCACTGACGCTGAGAAACACAGTCCTCACCTCCAAACTGGACGACCTTGGCCGGCACGTGATCAGGCTTCGCAGTTCCATGGCAGACATGGACTTGGTGGGCGACTTCACCTATCTGAAGGCAGCCGAGGTCGCAGGCATGCTGGCCAAGGAGACACAACTCTACATCAACAACAAGGATACCCTGACCAGCGCCTACTATGCCCAGAAGGTCATCGATACGGTCAGGTTTGAGTTGCAGGACACCTTTCGCACGAAACGGGAACTCGACCGTGCGCTGGCCTTTTTCAATGTGCCCTTGTACTTGCACCCAGGCACCGAGCTGAGGATCCGCTTCGTTCATGCGGCGACCGATGAGGTCGGATTCGTTTTGCGGAGTGATTCATTGAATTTCGAGACTGTGGGCATGAAGGACGACTCAGTGGACATCTCCTTGCGGAAGCACGCTGCCGAAAACCATCTGCTCGGACGGGGGTATGTCGGCATCAGGAGAATGACGCTGGGAGAGAACCTTCACCTGAGAAATGTCGAATTTGAGCCGACAGCAGTGGCAAACCAAGTCGATTACTTCCTCCGCGCCTCTCAGCCCGAGATCGGCAGTGATTATCAGATCAATGCACAGACCCACTTCCAGCGAGGTGGGGAAATCAATACCAAGATCATCGCCGAAGAATCCAGAATCGTGATTCGCAACCGCACCTGGCAATTCAACAAAGACAATTCGATCGATCATCGCTATGAAAAGCCTCCTGTCATGGCAAGCATCCATACGGACTCCTTGATCTCCAGGTACCATATCAATGGGCTGAAACTGTCCAACGAAGGGCAGTCCGTTTCCCTAGACGGGGTGATTTCCAAGGATCCGACCGACATCCTGACGGCAGAGATCGGCGACCTGCAGATCGGCAGGGTGCTTCAAATCCTCCGAAGCCCCCCTGACATGGGCGGAATGCTTACACATGCCAAGATCGAAATCTCGAAACTGCTCTCATCTCAACCAGCACTCCATTGCATGGGAGAGGTGCAAAATTTCAGGTATCAAAGGGTGGACAGCATTGGCATAAAGTTTTCCGGGGGCTGGCCATATTTGCAAAGGAACGATTATGCAGGCATGCGCGTTGTCCTCGGGCATTGGGGGGAAGATTCCCTGATCGCATCCGGGTGGTACAATGTCAGAAGCGACTCCATTCACTTTGATGCGGACACCTCCAGCCTGCAGCTGTCTTGGGTGCAACCATTTGTCAATGGGATACTGAGTGACCTGAATGGCCGGGTCACCTTGGATGATTTCAAGGTGCGAGGTACTGCCTCCAGGCCCACACTTGAGGGTACTGCAAGGTTCACAAACACATCCTTCAAGATGGACTACCTGAACAATGTCTTCAGGATCGGAGACAATCAGATCAGGTTTGACGAAGAGCGTATCAAAATCTCGCGTGTCATCTTGCAAGACACCATTGACGGTCACGCGGAAGTCAATGGATCTGTGCTTTACAACAATGCTGCGGGCGTGCAACTGGCGATCGACATCCAGCGGATCCAGCACCTTCAAGTCATGGATACGCGCAAGCAGGACAATGAATCCTATTATGGCCGAATCATCCTGGATGGCGACTCTGCCCGCGTGACAGGATTTGCTGACGCTCCGGAGATCGAAGCATGGGTCCATACGGGTGATGGATCCACGCTGGACATCCCGATCTCCGAGTACACCAGTGCAAACAGGCTTGATTTCGTGAATTTCATCCGTAAGGAGGACACCATGTACAGGCAGGAGATGACGGGCTTCAAGGGGATGAAGATGACACTGAATGTCAATGCACAGAAAAATGCGCGCGTTCGCTTGATCTTCGACGAGTTCGCAGGGGACATCATCGAGGCCAGAGGGGATGGGAATATCATCGTGAAGGTCGATGAAGACGGGGAATTCAGCATGTATGGAACCTATGTCATCGATGAAGGAAACTATCACTTCACCATGGAGAATGTCCTCAACAAGAAGTTCATCGTAAACCGTGGAGGCAGGATCACCTGGAACGGGGATCCATACGATGCCTTGCTGGAACTGGATGCAGTCTATAAGGTCAATGCGGACATGAGCGCGGTTCTGGGATCAAGCAACGGAGGAAATCGTGTGCCCGTGGAAATCATCATGCACATGAAGGGGTCGCTGATGTCTCCCGAGATCACACTCGAGCTCCAGCTTCAGATGACCGAGCAAGATGTATTCGGATTGGCAACCTTCTTCCAAGGGATCCAATATGACCAACAAGAACTCAACAAGCAGGTGGTAAGCTTGCTCATGTTCCGAAGATTCTCTGGAACGAGTACCGCAACAGCCTCTGCTGGTGCGGCAGGCGTGACCTCCAGCATCTCGGAGCTGGTCTCCAATCAAGTGAACCATTGGCTGTCTCAGGCATTCAGTGATCCCAAGATGGGCGTGGAGATCAACTCAAATGAATTTCAGGACGTACAGCTCGCGCTCAGGGCTAGCCTATTCAATGACCGCGTCACTGTAGAGAGAAACGGTACCTTGATTGGAAATACTTCGGGCAACCTCAGCATTGGCGACCTGCTCGTGCTCATCAAGGTGCTCCCTAAACCGGACACAGTAGGCAAGATGGATCCAGATGCCGGGCAGTTGGTCATGGAGATCTTTAACCGGGAGGATGCAAGCATCACCAATTCCAACAACGTCACCCGAGGTACCGGACTCTTCTACAAAAAGGATTTTGATCGGCTGAGTGACTTTTTCGGCAAGAACTCTGCAGCCCGAAAGGAGGAGGGGATCGAGAATTGATATTGAGAACAGTGAGCTTGGATTCCAGTGTGTTGCCGACGCGCAAGGCTTGGTGCTCGTTCATGGAATTTCATGCTCCTATGTTGGGTTGGACGAGGCCGTGGTGGAATCTGGAGAGCCGAGCGGTCGGGAATTCTAGCCCAAGAGAAATGCATGGCCGGGGAAGCTAGAAATGTATTCGACCCCCCTATAGCCGGTTCATTTGATTCTGGAAGGTCGTGTACCATTGGAGAATTTTACCAACTTTGCAGCAATAAGAAATAAGAACATGACCGCAAACTGTGTAGCAATTTATCTCGATTTCGAAAACTTGGCGATTTCGTCCGAACAGGTGTATCCAAATGAGGAAATGCCGCTGCAGATTGAGCCGATCGTCGATTTTGCGAGCAACAAGGGCACGGTTGCGATTAAGAAGGCCTACGCCAACTGGAATTACCCGATGTTTCGGCAATATCAACGGGTCTTGGTGGAGCAGGGATTCGAGTTGATTCACCTGCCAGAGACGACCATACAGGGCAAGAGTTGGGCTGATATCCGCATCACGATTGCCATTTTGGAGGATTTGTCCCTGTATGGCCATCTACAGACCGTGGTTCTCGGCAGTCAGGACACCGATTTTGTCCCGATCGTTCAGGCGATCAAGACAAAGGGGCGCGACGTGATCGTGGCGGGATTCGGACAGTTCGTCGGAAACCTTCTGAAGAAAAACTGCACAGAGTTCGTTTCCCTCAATGAGCTTTTCACGGGCGATGCAGAGACCTCGAATGAGGACGAGGTATATGACCTTGAAGAGCTGTTCCGTCGATTGCTGTCCAATCACAATACAGAGGAACCGATTTTCATGACCAACCTGAAGCAGGATCTTTTAAAGCTAGACCCTTCATTCTCAGAGCGTCAACTCGGGTTCAATTCCTTTTCGCAGTTTGCACGCTCGCTTGTTGGGCAGTATATTGAGCGAATCGAACGCTCTAAGGAGCGGGGGGTCGATGTCGTCTATCTGAAAGAACTCGGGAAGAAACACGGCAAGAAGTCTCCCAAAGTCTTGGCCATGGAATTCTTATCGAAGGGAATGAAGTTTGTCAAGAACTCCAGGCACCGTCGCGAGATGATCCATGCGGTGATGACCTCTCCCTCCATCATGGAGGGACTCACACTGCCCGAGATCATCGAGATTGCCAAAAAAGTCACAACGCTTCAGGGAATCGTTGTGAACAAATTCATTTTCCAGCTGTACAATGCGGATGTATTCGTTCAGCGAAAAGGCAATAACGATGGGCCGCTGTTCAATCGGAAAATCGTATCATCGGGAAACTTCCCCAATACGGAGGCGGTGGAGCAAGCCTATCTCAGGAGGATGCACTTCCTAGTCGCCTCCAAGTTTCCTAGCCTTTCAGACAAGGAAATACAGGAGTTGATGAGTACGGCATGAACCCTACTGAATGCGGAGCTTCTGGCCGATCATGATGCTGTTGCTATTCAGGGCGTTCAGCGATTTGAGTTTCTCAACAGTGAGTCCGTCATAAGTGCTGGCGATTTGCCAGAGAGTGTCGCCCTGCTTTACCACATGATAACGTGTGCCGACATCTGCCATGGATTTTTTGGCGGTGATGGATTCCTCCTTATTGGCTGGAGATCCAGTTTCTTCGGTTGACGAGGCCTGTTCACCCGTATCAGATCCAGAATTCGCAACAGCCGCCGAGGGTACGGTTTCTTTCACGGAAGCTGTCGGCGCACTTGAGCTCTTGACATAGATCTTGAGGCTCTGGCCTGCACGAATCGCATAGTTGCGCAGTCCGTTCCACTTGGCAAGGTCCCTGGTGGAAACATGGTACTTGGCAGCGATGGAACTTACTGCCTCTCCCCGCCGAACCTTGTGATAGACGACCCTTTTGCCTTCTGTAACCACATTTTTTGAGGCATAGGTTGTATTTCCAGGGTTCTCGTTTTCATAGGGCTTGTTCGTAAGGGGACTGATTCTCTGATCTGAATACACTACCTTGACCGAATCTATCACCATCCTCGAAGCCATCGCCATGATGGAATCACGAAAGGTGGCAAATAGCTGTCCAGTCTTCATGGGTACGCGAAGGACATAAGGATCTGCCGTGTAAGGAACGATATCGGATTTCAGCTCGGGATTCAGGTCTTTCAGGATCCAAAAATCTGTATTGGTCATTTCAGCCAATTGCTTGAGACTGATGAGCTGACGGGTGATGTGTACCGTATCCTGGGCGAATGTGAAATCCACCATTTTGGGGAACAGGTTGTGTTCTGTGGCGTAGTTGAACACATAAGTAGCGGCAATCAAAGCAGGCACGTAGCTGCGGGTTTCGCGTGGAAGGAACTCTTGGATTTCCCAGAACGAACGCTTTCCGCCCGATTTCGCGATGGCTTTGTTGACATTTCCGGGGCCGCAGTTGTAGGCTGCGACCACCAAGAGCCAGTCATGATAAGTAGCGTACATGTTCTTCAAGTAACGGACGGCTGCCTCGGTGCTTTTGAAGGGATCCCTGCGTTCATCTACATAGCTGGTGACTTGCAGGTCGTACAGCTTCCCGGTCCCCAGCATGAACTGCCACAGGCCGGTGGCACCCACTCGTGAACGAGCGTGCGGATTCAATGCGCTTTCCACGATGGGGAGGTACTTGAGCTCCATCGGTACTCCTTGCTTGTCCAGTTCCGCTTCGAAAATTGGGAAATAGACATGGGTCAGTCCCAGCATCCGCTCCACCTGCCTACGGCGATGCTGGGTATAGAGATCGATGAACACCTGTACATCATTGTTGTAAGTCATCTCGATCGGAGAACCGATGTCTTTCAGGCGTTGCGCTATGATTTCGCTCGGATAGACCGGGACGTAATCCTCTGCATAGCCATGGATGTTCAGGGAGTCCCGTTGGTATTTGCTGGCATCCACCAGCTCAGGTACATGACAGGGGATCAGGCTGTCGAGTTGCCATATGATCTCAGACGAAGGCGTGAATAGGTTTGGAGTGCCCGGCTGGGCACTCAGCCACATGACCGGCGTGACCGCCGACAACATTAGCAAAACCAGTTTTTTCATGCCATCAAATCTCTTCCAGTGCCTTCAAAAATAACATCATCTGAGTGACGAGACGAAATTACCTTGCTTCGTCTGATTATGGTATGAGATTTATCCCCCAAGCTGTCGTTGGCTGTCGTCAAAGGAGGACAAATGAAACGCCTTTCAGCATCCGCCGCTGCGGGACTCTGAAAGGCGCGTAAGGTTCAACGCTGGAACGGGAACCCTTATTCGGGCTTGTGCGCCTTGCTTTGCTCCGAAGGTTCGGCTTCGATTTCACGTTTGATTTCTCGTGAGGCATCCTTGAATTCGCGTATGCCGCGTCCCATGCCACGAGCCAGATCCGGAATCTTCTTGGCTCCAAACAACAACAGCACCACTAGCAAGATCAGTATCAGCTCAGTTGTACCTAAACCTCCGAGAAACATTATCAGATGAGATGCCATATCCTATCGTGTTATACAATTATTACAAAGCTAGGTAAAAATATGTTGGGGGGCAGGAACATTTTTCCTTCTGTCGTCATAGTCCCTTCTTGACCAGCCATATTTCCGGATCAAGGGAGGTTTTGTCCTGGTTCATTTGAAAGTAGAGCTTCGTCTCCCCGCTGGCTGGATCTGTGCGTGCAGTACCAATATGCCCGAGATTGGAGACTTTGTCTTGTGCCTTCACGGCGACGGTGGCGAGATTGGCATAGACGGAGTAAAAGGTTCCGTGGCTGACGATCACCATCTTTCCCTGTCCGGGGATGCTCATCACCGATTCGACCACACCTCCGAAGATCGCTCTGACAGGTTGATTGGGGACGGTGGTCAGGTCGATCCCCTGCACATCGATTTCAGTATTGGATCCGGGCAGGGTTTGGCGGCCGAAGTGGCGCGTAATCTTGGCATTGGGGATGGGGATCGGCCAAGGGAATTTGCCCTTGTTGCTGGAAAAGTCCTTGTTTAGCTGATTGAGGATATCGATTTCCTCTTTCCTGGCAGTTTTGATCTTGTCATTTTTCGCCTTTCGGATGCGATCCAATTCCTTTTTGATCTCCTCCGCAAGTTTGGCTCGGGCACTTTGGTTTTGTTGCAGTTCCTTGGCCAGTGCGGTTTCATCGGCCTTCAGGCGGCTGATGACTTGCTTTTGTTCTTGTTTCAGGGCAAGCAGCTTGGCTTTCTCCATTTGTTCCGTGAGCACGACCCTTTCCTGGTCCAGCTTCTGCTGTGCCAGAAGCATCCTCTTCTGGGAAAGAAACGCCTTCGTACGCTTGAGCAACTTCATTTGTGTGGATTGCATGCGCTGTATCGCCTTGAAGTGTTGCATTCTGCGGTAGCCCTGGGCGATGGAACTGGAACTGAGGAGATAAAAACTGGTGTTGCTGTTTTGAAAAGCCTTGTAGGTGACGACCAGGAGCCTTCCAAACTGTTCCTGGATCTTCCGCATGTCGGCTTCCAAGGACAGGATGACCGTACTGGTGTTCTCGATTTGCTTTTCTAGTTCGCTCATCTGCGATTGGAGGCCCTCCAGCAGTTCTTCGCGCAGCACCACCTGCTCGGTGATGAGCTTGAGCTCCGTCTGGCTGTTGGCTGTTTTCAGGCGTACGCTGTCGCGCGTTTGTGTGAGCTTCGAAATTTCACGGTCCAGCTTTCGCTGGAGCTTATACAGCGAATCCAGGCGAGAGGAGGTCTGACTGATGGTGTACTGTGGGAGGAACATCACCATTGCAGCCATTGCAACCCAGAGCCTAGTGCGATTTCGGGGGGATGATCGCGTCACAAGCAGTGGTGGTGTAGGCGGGAGGAATCCTGAACCTGAAATCGACATTTTCCTTGTCAAACTCAATGGCTGTGTGATGTAGTGAAATACGCACATTTTGAGGTTGGGTTACTTCCAATCGCAGCATGGACGCGATCACCCTGCCCTCGATTTTCTCAAACCCGGAATAGGTCAGAACCGATCCCGAGTTTGAGAGAGGATCGGCGATGCGCATCTTTTCCAACCTGAAGTGCTGACTGTTTAGCATCCAGGACATATCGAAGGATCCGCGGCTGCCTTGGAGCTCGATTGTTTTCCCTTTGCCGGGTGTCAGGGCGATGGGTTCGGAAAGGTCAGCGTCACCGAGCAGATAGTTTTGGAACTTCGCCAAGTCGAAATCCATGCCTGTCATCTTCCTCAAAAGCTGATAGTCGCAGACAGTTGCGGTTTGGCTGAGTGGAATCTTCATCCTCACGGTGTCTTTCGCAAGCGACATGCTCAAGGCCGGGATTCCAAACTTGTAAATGCTCAGGAGGATCAGGCTGTCCTTCGCGATGTCGATTCGATAGCCAAATCCCACTTGAGAATCTTTCTCCTGGTCCTCTACGTTTGCTTTCCCCTTCAGCGTGAGGACATGGAATCTGAGTTGGCTGCCTTGATGCAACGCGATCGCCTCTTCCCGGTCGATTCCCTTGATGGAAAAATCAGGGGAATGGGCATGCCTGGCTTTGCATCCGAAGACGAAAACCGCGAATGCGAGGATCATCCATGAGGAACTTGAGATTCTCATTTTGCCCCTTGGATGAGCTTCTGGCTCAGATCAAACTTGGCACCCTTGTCGATGGCCTTTTGCCAGAAGTCGTGCGCCTTGGCCCTGTCCCCGAGCTTGTCCCAGGTGTCACCGTAATGCTCAAGAACCTCTGCGCCTCCACCCCTGCTCACAGCCTTGCCGATCCATTGCTCAGCCTCGTTGTATTTTCCTTGCAGGTAGAGTATCCATCCATAGGTGTCCTGGAAGGCACCATTCTCGGGCTCATTTTCCAATGCCTGTAGCACCATTTTGGTGGCTTCATCCAGTCGCTCGTGGCGTAGGGACAAGAAATAGGCGTAGTTGTTCATGACCAATGGGTTTCCCGGCGATTCGTTCAGTGCTGCCCGGAAGTTTTCATCGGACTTCGAATACTGCCCGTCCCGATGGTAGGCTTCCCCCAGTCCGAGGAAAGCACGCAGCAGCAGACCCTTGTTGGCAGATTCTGCCTTTTTGATCTTTTCGAAGGCATAGATTGCTTCCTCGTTGGCGCCATTTTGAAGGCTCGCAGTCGCAAAAAAGTAGAGGAAGACGGATTTGTTCGGGAAATACTCCAGTGCTTTTTCCGAATCCTTCTGCATCTGGTCCCAATCCGAGAATTCCGAGGAGATCATCAGAAGCTCCTCCCATACCTTTTCATTGGAGGGGTCGATTTGAAGCGATTTGCGGTAACAGACCCGTGCAGAGTCTGGCTTCTCAGCGGTTTGAAACACATCGCCTCGGATTGCCATCACCATTGCCGATTTCGGGTGTTGGCTTTGGAGCAAATGGCTCAAATGATCCATCCTCGCGAGGATGGATGGATCGGTTTCGGCAGAGGCGTACATTCCGGCAAGAATCTTGACCTTGGCCTCGAGATCGACCTCAGGGTTGACAAATACCCGCTCAAGGTACTCATCCGATTTTGCCATGTTGCCTTTAGCCTTATAGTAGTCGGCCAGAGAGAGCAAGGCAAAAGCATCCTTTGGGTTGCGTGCGAGGAGATTCTCCAGTACCGTCAGCGCTTCCTCCGGTTTGTGCATCATCATCAGCAAGTCGTGCTTCGCCTGATAGTAACGGGATTCGTTCGGATTGGCGGCGATCAGGCTGTCGATTTCCACCATGGCTTTTTCGGTCTGGTTGGTGTAAACATATAATTGATGCTTGCTGAAATCGATTTCGTCGTTGGGCCCCGTGATTTTCTCAAGCTGCGCGTAGGTTTCGATCGCTTTCTGAAAGTCCTTGTTCACGATGTAGAGCTGTGCAAGGTCATAGAGGGCATTCTTGTCTCCGGGAAACCTTTCTGCAAGGGCGGCTTGTGCCTCCAGAGCTTTGCCGATGTCTCGTGCACCTTGCCATGAGTTCACCAGCTCGACGTGGTACCAGTAGTTGCCAGGGTCGAGGTCAACGGCCATTCTGCAGTACTTGGCACCCTCGTGATAGTTCTGCAGCTCATTCTGGAGCTTTCCGATTTCGTACAATGCCGCATGATTTTTGGGGTCGATCGTGATAAGTTCGCGAAAAAGGCGGATGGCTCCCTCCTTGTCGTCCTGGAGGTACAAGGTCTTGGCCTCGATGAAGAGGTAGCCGATCCGTTCCTTGATCTTCGGATCCGCCACGGCGGCTTTCATGGTGCCTTTTTTTCCCTTTTTATCCTTTTTCTGTGCGGTAACAACTCCGCCACAGCCCAGGAGCACAAGAATCAACAACGAGGTGAGGATTCTATTCATGTATTCGGATTCTACTGTAATCACCGATGTCCAGACTGCTGACTGGACTTTCCACAACGGCATGATTGCCGACCATGCTGTTGACCAAGACAGCGTTGACCACCCTGGATTTCTCCCCGATGATGGAGGCGCTGACCACTGAGTTCGTGACCACCGCACCCTCCCCGATGGATACGTGGGGGCCGACGACCGAGTTTTCCAGCCTGACTCCCCTGGCAATATGGCACGGCGGGATGACTTGGCCGTTTCGGACGTACAGATCCGTGGAGACCAGCGACTTCCCATCCCGGGCATCATATTCGAGGATCTTCTGCGTCGTTTCGATCATCGCGTCCTTGTTCCCGCAGTCCATCCAGTCTTCCACGGTGCCGGGCACGAATTTCACCCCTTTCGATTTCATGTTGGCGAGGGCATTCGTGAGTTGATATTCGCCCTTTTCCCTGAGGTCATTTTCGATCAGGAACTTGATCTCGTCCCTCAGCTGATTTGCATCGCGGAGGTAGTAGATACCGATGATGGCAAGATCCGAGATGTATTTCGTGGGCTTTTCCACGAGTTCATTGATCACACCGTTCGCATCCAGCGTGACGACTCCGAATGCGGAAGGGTCTGCCACACGTTTCACCCAGATGGCTCCGTCCTTTGTGCGGTCGAGCTTGAATTTGGCACGGAACAGGGTGTCTGCGAAGGCGATGATAGCCTCACCTTTCAACATCGATTCAGCCATCCAGATCGCATGCGCTGTCCCCAGGGGCTCCGCTTGATGGAAGATATGCCCCACGGCCCCGAGGCCTTCCGCAATTCCCAGAAGCTGGGTCTCGACTGCTTTCCCAAAGTCGCCGATCACGAATGCGATCTCCTCCACCTTGCCTTCGTACAAGCTTACGAGATCCTCCACCAGTCGCTGCACGATGGGTTTCCCTGCGATAGGCAGCAAGGGTTTGGGTGTGCTGAGGGTATGCGGACGGAGTCTCGTCCCGCGACCAGCCATGGGGATGATGATTTTCATATTTTTCCTAGATTCCTCATACGATATCCTGGATGCTGCTTCCATGCTTGCCGGTATGTCCGAAGCCTCCGGCACCCCTAGCCGTCCCCGTCAGGGATTCCGCACTTTTCCACTCAACCACGGCATGCTCCGCCACGACCATCTGTGCGATGCGCTCGCCCTTCTTGACCTCGAAGGGCTCCTTGCCATGATTGACTAGGATGACCCCGATTTCACCCCGATAGTCAGAATCGATGGTGCCTGGGGAGTTCAGGACGGTAACGCCATGCTTCAGTGCGAGGCCGCTGCGGGGTCTGATCTGAGCCTCATACCCTGTAGGGAGCTGGATGGAGAGGCCCGTGGGCACGAGACGATGCTCGCCCGGGGCGAGCAGGATGGGAGACTCGTTGGCCGCACACAAATCCATTCCTGCGGACTGCATGGTCGCGTAAGAGGGCAGTGGATTGCCTGAATGATTGATGATGGGAACCTCGATCATTTAGTCAATAGGCGTTTTTCAATGAGTCCTGCCAATTCGAAATCCAAGTCGCTGATCCCGCCAACGTCTTGCGTACTCAAGCGAATGTGAACCTTGTTCCAGGCATTGCTCCATTCAGGATGGTGGTTCTTGCGTTCGGCCTCCATGGCGACCCTCGTCATGAAGCTGAAGGCATCCACGAAATCCCGAAACACGAAGTCCTTTTCAATGCCATCTCTCTGAAAAGTCCAGCCTTCCAGAAACACAAGCTTCGGCTTGGCCTCCTCTTCTGAGTAATGCGCGTTCATGTCTTCGAAATTACAAAAGTTGGTCGGATTTTTAGGTGGGGTAGCGGAATTCGATTCCTATACCCGGATGAACCTGACTCCGGAACGGAGAGCGGGGACGCACAGGTCGCGTTTCGGGCTGGAAGGTGTCAGCTGTGCCTTGGATCCGTGTGTCTGAGGACGGATTGTCCGGACTACTGTTCAGAAGGATGGTCTGGTTATGCCGCTACTTGCCACTTCCTCAAGCCATTCGTGTTTGGCGGCTGGCCACCAAACGCATGACCAGCGCATGGGTTCCGAATAAAACCGCCGTAAAAAAGAGGTCACCTGCCAGGGTGAACTTCAAAAATGGAATCGCGGCAGTGTAGCAGGCCATCAATCCGTCCCAGTTCAGGGCGTAGATGCCGTCAAAGAGCCAAACGGCAAGGTTGGTGCCCAGATAGAAGAGCACTGAACCTGTCCCGGCACCCATGGCGATCTTGCCAGCCCGCTCCAGGAAATTCGTGGCGGGAGTCCTCAGCCGGCCTCCCATCAGCGCAGGAATCACCATGCAGAGATAGACGGTCGCCATCGTGGCCCAGGGATAATACTGCTGGATCAGGAGATCGCTCAGCAGCATTCCCACCAGTGGAACCGCGACGGCAAGGAGGCGGTTGCGAAACAGATACCCTGCGAAAAATCCTGCAGCCGCTACGGGTGTGAAATTGGCAAAATGGGGAAGGTAACGTCCGGCGACGATCAAGCCTACTAAGACGAGGAAGATGCCTAGATGATATAGGTGTCGCTGATTCATAGGAAATCAATCATTTGTGATCGGGGCAAAGATAGGGTGTACATGCAATTATTCCCCAATCTTTTTGCACGGGAGCTTGCCGTACTGTGCGTAATGCCAGTCAATGGTCTGGCCTGCCCTGACTTTCTTCTCGTCGATGCCGGTATCCGAGGCCTGGTTATCAATGCAAAACTGCCAATAGGCACCCTGGCCACGAGCATTATGTATGCCGCGAATGCTGGTCAGCAGATGCCCCATGCCGAGGTAGAGCGTATCCTCGAATCGGAATTCCGGATAGGCCTTGGCCGTGAGGTAGAGCACCTCACGCACCGTGGCATTGCCGGCAATGCTCACTTCAGGGTAGAAAATGATGTCGCCGGATGTGGGGTCATGCACCTGCATCACGACAGACGTAGCGTTCGATGAGGGTGTATGCCCGGCATTCCCATCCGAATTGCAGCCTGCACACACGAGAATCAGCAGACCAAGGAGCCTGTCACCTCTTACTTTCACCCTTATGTCTTGAGTTTTTTCTTCTTGGCAGCTGGGAAGAGGATGTTATTGAGGATCAGGCGATAGCCAGGGGAGTTCGGGAAGAGTCGAAGCTCTGTGGGATCCTCGCCGACCATGTGCTGATAATCCTCGGGATCATGCCCACCGTAGAAGGTCCACATTCCCTCGCCCAGGTTTCCATGGATGTACCGTGCCTCACCATAGGCCTTGAGTTCTCCCAGGATGGTGACCTCCTTTTTGAGTGTGTTTTTCATGAAGGCCGTCGTCTGACCCATGAAGCCCTTGATGGTGCTGGTATGATTTTGGCAAAGCATCGTCGGAACCGGGTCGTATTTCGCCGAGAAATCAAAGAGCGTAAAGTAATCCAGTTCCTTGGGCACTGTGCGACCGAAAGCGGGATTGGCGTCGATGTTGCTGAATTCGTAGATCATCGGGTCGAGGATCAGTGTGAAGCCCTCAAATGCCAATGTGGCATCGAAATCCAAATCGGCCTGCGCAGTTGGGGATTGAGGGTCGCCGTCGAACATATAGTCGCAAATGTCAGTTTTGGACGCTGACAAAGCGATATCATAGCTGTCCGTCGCAGAACACATGGCAAATACGAATCCTCCAGCGGAGCAAAACGCTTGGATTTTATTCACAACGGCGAGTTTCAGCTGGCTGACTTTTGCAAAGCCATAGCGCCTGGCGATGGCCTCCGACTCTTCCACCTGGTCCTGGTACCATTGCTGCGTATGAAACGAGGCGTAAAACTTCCCATATTGCCCCGTGAAATCCTCGTGGTGGAGGTGAAGCCAGTCATACTTCGTGAGAGAATCGTCCAGCACCTCTCCGTCATAGACGACATCGTAGGGTATCTCGGCATACGTCAGGACCAATGTAACGGCATCGTCCCATGGCTGCTTGTTTTTGGGAGAATATACGGCAATCTTAGGCGGTTTCTCCAGCTTCACCGCGTCCATGTTGACATCCTCTGAAGTCACTTCCGCGAGGATACTGGTCATGGCACCAGCCGATATTTTTTCATATTTGACGTCGCGAATCAGGAGTTCATTCTCAAACTCAGGATGTGAAATGAAAGAAAATGAACCACCGCGGTAGTTCAAGAGCCACTGTACGTCAATGTTGTGCTCAAGCACCCAATAGGCGATCCCATAAGCCTTCAAGTGGTTGCTCTGCGTGTAATCCATGGGAATCAGAATCTGGTCAGCGGCTCTGGCATGCCAAACTGCACCTATCAGGTAGAACAGGACAATCGACTTCTGGAGCTTCTTCATCTTGCCAAAGACATTGATCCCAAAAATACATCGAGACGATGGAATTTTCCCAGGGATCAAGGAAAATCTTCCTCATTCTTATTGGATTTCGACCAGCCCGCTCTCTTTCCGTTGCAAATCGCAAAGCAATGTTGGCTGTTGTATGATGTTGTCATCAGGATATTCTATTCTGGTTTAGGCCATTGCCAATCGGTGCATTGAAAAGGTGAGATTTCAAAATAATTGTTAATTCTTTTTGAGATTTATGACTCGATGGCTATACTTGCATCCGTTCTTTATGACGAGCATTCAGGTTGTTGTGTCACAAGTTATCAACATTTTTGATTGATGGCTCCATGATTTTGAGTTTTCTTGAAGATTTTCGTGGATAACTTGGAAAGCTGCTGGTAAGATAATATATTTGTATGCTGTTTTAAGATTACGGATTTAATGATGCAACTGCGAATCAGACTCATCGTTGGGGTTCTGAGTTTTTTACCATTGTTCTCGATACTTCCTGCTTCCCCAGCGAGGGGAGGGGGGGGGGACAAAGTAGGTGGCACCGACTCGGTGACTACGAGTGGTGGTTTAACGGTTCCAACTGAAGGCCTATCGATCAGAAGGCTGAATATATCGGTATCGGATCTCAATCCTGATTATGGGAAGGTAGCCCGCTGGGACACCTCAGAGATCAATACCTACCACGTGGACATGACTAGGTTCCAGGACACCCTTGTCTATTCCTTTGACATCAGTGCCAATGGAATGAAATATACAATCCCGCGCTACGGCCGCGTCACCTCTGGCTTTGGCTACCGCAACCTATTCGGGAGAAGGTTCCACAAGGGGCTGGACATTGACTTGGAGACAAACGATACGATCGTCGCTGCGCTAGACGGTAAGATTCGGATCGCCCGCTATGGAAGAGGTTATGGCAACTTCGTGGTGATCAGCCACAACGGTGGACTCGAAACGGTCTATGGGCACATGTCCCAGCTGGAGGTTCATGAAGGGCAGGAGGTAAAGTCTGGCCAACCGATTGGTCTCGGTGGTAGCACCGGACAAAGCACGGGTAGTCACCTTCACTTCGAGTTGCGCGTCTTTGGCGAGCAAGTGGATCCGTCATGGGTGCTGGATCTAAACACATTGCAGCCACGCACTTCGGTGATCAAGATCGACAAATCTTGGTTCTCCTATCTTCTGGACAATGAAGCTCCCGTGCATGTCGTCTCTGCTGGTGAGACCATTGAACAGATCGCTTTGCTGTATGAGATGGATCCCCAGTCGTTGATCCGGCTGAATGCGTTGGACGCTGCAACTACCACCGTTCCGGAAGGTACGAGGCTCAAGCTGGAGTAATTCTCATTAAATGCTTTCCTTGGGTGAGGCGGCGGCCTGTCTTGGAGGGAAGCCGCTTTTTGTCACGGGACAGTGCCAGGCTCCCGGCAAGCAAGCTGCCCCCATGGCATTTGGCCTTTTTTCCGAAAACCGACCGGGGCATTCAGTCAACATTGGATTCCTCCAGTTTCCCTGCCAACTCCTTCTCAGGATGCGATCAATGTGATTCCCTCCCGTTTCGGCACCCAGCCTTCTGGCGGAAGGGGCTGGGATGGAAGCAGGGTAGCCCAGGCTACTGCCCGGCATTCATTCTTTTCAGGGATTGAACCTTTCAGTTTCAGGGCTCCCACTTCGTAATCGGACGGAAGAATCGATCCCAGCGGGGCCCTTGCTCATAGCTGAACAGTACG
>JBJOPY010000021.1:0-4582 GCA_046050405.1 Bacteroidota bacterium
CAAAATATCTTAGCCACTTGGGCAGGACGGCAAGAACCATCACGCTCAGCGAAGACGAAAAACACACCCTCGAGGTCGCGAGCAACTCCCGCAAGGCCGAGCGGAGAGTGCCGGAGCGGTCAACAATTGTGCCCATGCTGGCAAATGGCAGCCCACATCACAGCCACACCTTCTACCGATCCATCCCCCCGGACATGAAAGCAAACAGTAAGCATGACAGCCCCGGTTGCAAGGCGCAGGAGGCAGTACAAGCCCCCAAGACACTGCTGGAATGATCCCCCAGTTCCCGGTGCATGCCAAGCGGATCCGCAAGGGAACCCCGCAGCCCCGTGGGCACGCAGGCGATCATGATTCAAGGCGAGTGGGGGACTTATGGCAGAGGAATCGCAAGCCCATTCACTCCTGGACAGCGATCTTGTCCACCCGCCGCTGGTGCCGGCCGCCTTCGAAGGAAGTCGCGAGAAAGGTCCGGACGATCTCCTGGGCCAGGTCTAGCGAGACGAACCGTGCAGGGATGCAGACGACATTGGCATCGTTGTGCGCGCGCGCCAGGCTGGCAAGTTCCGTCTCCCAGGCGATCGCGGCGCGAACCTGCGGATACTTGTTGGCGGTGATGCAGACCCCATTGGCACTGCCGCAGATCAGGATCCCCCTGCCGATCGCCCCCGATTGAATCGCCTGTGCGAGCGGATGGACATAGTCGGGATAGTCACAGGAGGCCTCCGAATCGGTTCCAAAGTCCCGGACCTCATAGCCCAGTGATGCGAGACCGGCCTTGATGGCGGACTTATAGGAGAAGCCGGCATGGTCACCGGCAATCGCGATGGTATTTTCTGTACTCATGTCTTGACTTCCGCATCTGCGGGTGGAGGGTTCTGGATCTTTTCGGCCTCGGCCTCCCTTGCCTTTCGCTTCCCCACCCGGGAACTGATCACGATGCTGACCTCGTACAGGACCATCAGGGGCGCGAACACCAGCAGCTGGCTGAAGGGATCGGGAGACGGTGTGATCAGTGCGGCAATCGTCAGAAGCACCACGATGGAGTGGCGCCGATATTTCTTCAAAAAGCCGGATGTGACCAGCCCGAGGAGGGAGAGATAATAGACGATCAAGGGCAACTGGAAAACCAAGCCCGTCCCGAAGAGCACCGTCAATTCAAAATGGATGACATCCCCGATCCGCCAGATATTCTGCGCCTCCTCGAACAGCACGAACTGTGCGAGGAAGAGCACGGAAGTGGGGAGGATCACGAAATACCCGAAGGCAACGCCGAAGAAGAAGAGCATGCTCGTCCAGACCACGTTCATCCGCACCCTTCGGGCCTCCTTCCTGGACAGTGCGGGCCGGATGAACCTCCACAGCTCCCAGATGACATAGGGAAATGCCACGATCAATCCCGCGAAAAGGGCATAGACCAAGGCCTTCATGAACTGTTCGTAGGGAGACGTCGCCTGGATCGCGACCATTTCCCCGCCCTTGGTTTTCAGTTTCAGGCCGGACATCTGCCCCGACTCGATGAATTTCCGGGCGTTGATCCTTAGATGAATGGGAACCCTCTGCGGGTGCGCCATGGTTCGGGGCGGGTGCAGGGGATCCCCCGGGAGGGAGGAATCCTGCCGGGCATCCGCCAGGGCCATGGCCGCCGCCGCCGGCAGGGTCATCACCCCCTCCAGGTCGAGGCTATCGGCCTTCAGGCTGAGAAAGGCACCGTTCTTCTCCACCGGCGGGCAGAAGTCGTCCGAAACATACCTGCAAATCAGGTCATAGGTGATGAAATCATAGCGGAACGGAGCCATGAAGACGCCTCCGATGATCTCGATGCGGTAGATGAACAGGACGACGGCAAAGACGGAAATCGCGATCACACTGCGCACCAGATGCCAGCGGAGCTCCTCCAGATGGTCAAAGAAGGACATGGACTCGGGGCTCTGGTCCGCGCCACGCTTCAGTTTTTTTCGCCAGGAGAATATGCCCACGGATTCCGTTTCAGGGTTGAGAGGTGGCCGGCGTTACATTTCGTCGAATGAAATTTCGATCACCTTGAATTCATTGCGATCCACATTCCCGGCTCCCAGGAGCAGCATCTTGTTCTTTCCGGCCATCGTGCTGCGCCGTGGAAAAAACAGGTTGTCCTCACGGTCATTCTTGGCCAGGTCCTTCGTCGTCACCGTGCCGTCGGCAAGAGCGAAGCTGCTGCAAACGATCTTGCCGGGTGCGCCCCGCTCGGTGAGATAGACGAGGTTCAGCCGGTCTCTGCTGAATCCCGCCACATATCCCAGCAGTTCCCCGCGTCCGTAGTCCCGCTGTTTCTTTTCGAGGAAGTTGGCCCACTGGACCGCACCGCTTTTCATGTCGATGGCCACGGTGGCGATGTCATAGTAGCGGTACTGTGGCCTGCCTTCATGGTTGAAGATGTAAAACTCTTCCATGACCCAGTAGAGGTGGCCGTTCTGTTCCAGCAGTTCTGCCTGCGTAAAGTCCGCCCCACGGGTCTGATAACGGGTGATCCAGCTGTCCGGCAGGTCGAGGATGTACTCCTGGGATTTCCGCAGCTCGCGCTGGATGTCGAAGCGCAGATAGACGATCTTGTTCCATTTCAGCGGAACCGGGAATTTGTTTGCCCCGTTCAGGAATCCCCGATCGCCGCCGTCCGAGAGCATCCCCACGAAGGCAAGGTCGCCCGTGTCGGTGATCTTGATCATGCCCTCCGGGACGGATACCCCGGGAATGTCCAGGGAGTAGGTATGGAACTGGTTCTCCCGGTGCACATAGCGGACGATTTTCGGCGGGTGGAGGGTATCCTTGACCGTGTTCGTGGAAGTTTCATAGACCATGTAGAAGTAGGCATTGCCACGGTTGTCGATGGTGGCCTGCTGCACGCGGTATTTGCCCAGGGTCGGCTCCAGCAGGAGGCGTTTGCCCCAGACCCTGGCCCCGGCGCCATCGGTGACGCTGCAGTAGAAGTCCCGCTGCTTGTAGCTCGTACCCGGGTTGTGCCCCATCCAGAAGAGGTATCTCCGGTCAGGGGAATAGGCGGTGATTTCATCGTAGCCCTTCCTGGCTTTCTTGGAATAGGTGGAGATCGTCTGCAAGGCGCCTTTCTCGCGGCCATCCAGATCCCAGAGTTGCATCTTGGTGGACATCCGCTGGATGCCGGGGGAGTACTGGGTGCCGAGGACGCCCACCGCATCGTCCATCCGGATCAACTGACGGATGCTGGCAAGCCGGGGGTCGCCGTCCGTCGTCACAGGCCTGGCCCAAGCCTCTTCGAACTTGTCCGTATAGGTTTCGATGTAGTGGTTCGAGAACTTGCGCTCCGCATTCTGGTTCCAGTACGCGATGACAGTGAAGCGGTCGTCTCGATTGGCAACGATCCCGGCCGGATAGCCCATCGTGGAAACGGGATAGTTCAGCCCGAAGGTCTTCATGGCCGTGATCCGCTGCGCTGGTGCCAGGGACGCCGAGGCGGTCATCAGCCCGATGCACCAAAACCATAGTTTCTTCATGGATGGCAGGAATGGCGAGCGTCGTGGGATCATCGCTGCTCGAGGTCTGGAACGGGAGCGTACTGCAACGGGAAGGCGTGCATCATCTCGTGGATCTCGCCCCTGACCATCCGGATGACCTCCTCCCGGTCAGGTGCCTGCAGCACCTGGTCGATCTTCTCGGCGATGAGGCGCATCTCCGGTTCGCGCAGCCCACGGGAGGTGACTGCGGCGGAACCGATCCGGATTCCGCTGGTCACGAAGGGGCTCTCGGTATCGAAGGGCACCATGTTCTTGTTGACGGTGATGTCTGCGGCGACCAATGCCTCCTCGGCGATTTTGCCATTGAGCCCCTTGCTCCGGAGATCCACCAGCAGGAGATGGTTGTCGGTGCCGTCGCTGACGATTGTGTAGCCTTTTTCCATCAGGGTGCTGGCAATTGCCTGGGCATTTCGGATCACCTGCTGCCCATAGTGCTTGAATTCGGGCTGCAGGGCTTCGCCGAAGGCGACCGCCTTCGCGGCGACGATGTGCATCAGGGGGCCCCCTTGTGACCCGGGGAAGACCGCCCCGTCCAGCAGGGCGCTCATTCTTACCGGGCTTCCGTTCTTGGACACCTTCCCGAAGGGGTTGTCGAAGTCCCGGCCCATCATGATGAGGCCGCCCCGCGGACCGCGGAGGGTCTTATGCGTCGTGGTCGTGACCACATGGCAATGCGGCATCGGGTCGGCGAGCAGGCCTGCTGCGATCAAGCCCGCCGGGTGGGCAATGTCGGCCATCAGCAGTGCGCCGACCTCCTCCGCGACTGTCCGCAGGGTGGCATAGTCCCAGTCCCGTGCATAGGCGCTGGCGCCAGCGATGATGAGCCTGGGACGCTCCCGCAGGGCAATGTCCCGGATCTTGTCGAAATCAATGCGGCCTGTTGCCCGTTCCACCCCATAGAAGACAGGCTGGTAAAGCTTGCCGCTGAAGTTCACCGGGCTCCCGTGGGTGAGCGAGGAACTGAAATCCATAGCGTTCTCGAACCCGGCATCTTGGGCGGCCTTGATGGAGCGGTCGGCCTGCTGCGCATCATGGCTGCGGCGGAGCAGGAGAAG
>JBJOPY010000022.1:0-14401 GCA_046050405.1 Bacteroidota bacterium
TCTTCGCTGCCAGCTGCTCGCCTTCGCTGGCGTTCAGGGGCATGACCAGCTTGATCGCCCCGGTGATCTCCAGGCGAACCGCATAGCCGAAGAGGGTGCCCAGATCCGGCTTTTCCACATAGGTCGCCACGATGGAGGTATCGCCATTGGCATCGATCATGAGTGGCCGGGGGTCGTCCGGCGCGCCCGGGCTCCACGACTCCGGCAAGAGGTCCAGGCTGCTGGCATTCAGCGTCAGCGGGGTGGCCAGGGCAGCGGTGATCGCTCCCTTGATCTCGCTCTTGAGTACGGTCGCTCCCAGGGCCTTCCCCGCAAAATAGGATTGCAGGGCCTGCCGGACGGCATCGGCATTCTTCTGGTCCAGTCCGGTGGACTGGTAGGCGACCGACACCTTCAGGGTCTTGTTTTCAGTTGCCACGGCGATGAATCGCGGCTTGATCCGCTCGAACTCGTCCACGGCCACGAACTTGTCCGGGTCGGAAAAGGAAAAGGGGATGGACAGGTTGGAACCCAGCACCCTGCGGGTGAAAGTGCCCCTGAAGTCGGCAACGTTCTCCACGTTCGCCATGGAGAGGATGGTCTTCACGAGCTTTCCGTAGAGCAAGGGCTTGCCCATGCGCAAGTCGCCCATGAGGGATACGATTCCGTCGGCGATTTCTCCTTCCAGCTGCTTGCGCTCTTCCGGCGACAGGGTGAGGGAGGGGGGAAGGTCGATCTTGAACACGGCACTGATCTCGACTTTGCCGGCGGGTTTCAGGATCGTGAAGATACCGGCGGCGCGCACGCGCTCGATCTCAGCCATGATGCGGTCGGTCTCGGATTGGATTTCCAGGTCGGTCCCCTTCTCCAGCCTCGGTGCATCCACATAGACCTGGATCTGCCCGAAGTCTTTCAGCCTGACCTCCTGGGTCAGCGTCGCGGTGAATCCCGCGCCCAATCCGGAATTCTGGAAGGTCAAAGCCGGATTGGCAACCGGAGGGGTGTACTCCCCAGCTTTCCCCTTGATCAGGGCCTCCACCACGACCTCCTTCTCCGTCGGGGAAGCCTCGGAATCGATGTACCCTATGGGATCCAAGGTTCGGAACGAGAGGGTCGAGCTGGCTCCCGGGGTGGCATCCTTCAAGGTCAGAATCGTTCCCTTCGGAAACATCCGGTTGGCATTGGAGGTGTTCGTGAACTTGACCCTGCCCTTGGCGAAGAGGAAATTCTCCTTCACCTTCACGTCACGCACACCGGAGAGGCTGAGCAGTGCATTCTCGACCGAGAGGATGGTAGCCTTTCCGGAGGAGATCAATGCGTTTTTTGCCCTGGCGCGCAGTTCCTCGTCCGTTTCCCTCCGCTTCCCGACGAGCCGCACGGGCGCGGTGTTGGTGACGGCCTTGATACCCGGGACGGGACGTGGCATCACCACCACCGTCCGGGCCGGGGTTTCGAATTGTTCGCCTCGCTCCACCCCCCTGATTTTCGCCTCCACGGATGTCTTGGCAGCGTCCAGGATGGCTTCCTTGGTGGTCTGAAAGACGATTTTATTGCCCTTGGCGTTCTCCGCCGTGGACACGAGGGTTCCGATCGGGATGAGGATCTCCTGTCCGGCCTCTTCGCGCTGGAAGCTCACCACGCCCTCGGCGAAATCGGGTTGGCTGCGCTCAATGCCGAGGATGGCCACGACCTGGTCCAGCTGGTTGTCTTGGGCACTGTCCACATAGGCGGAGAGGTACACGAGTTGCATTTTTTCATAGAGCAGGGCCATTTCGTAGGCGAACGACTCATACATCGTGCGTGCCACGCTGCCCACCTCGAAGTCGGTGACGACTTTGCTCTTGGCCCGCATCTCATCGAAAATGTCTTGGTATTTCCTTGGGGTGAATGACATGGGTTATGCCTCCAGATTGATGGGTACGAGAATGGTGAAAGGGTTGCCTCCGCCTGCGGGCTGTACGCTGAGGGTTGCACGGAGGGTGCTGCGGTCATAGCCCCGTGTGGGCGCATCGAAACTGATGAAATTGATCTTGGAGATGCGCTTTTCCTGGGCGAGGGCCTCACGGATGTAGGCATCCGCCATTCCGCGCACCCGCAGGTTGTTCGGTTCCCCGATGAGGGTATGCAGGCGAGAGCCGTAGCCAGGGTGGCCGAGGGTGGTGAGCTCGCCCTGGCGTGTCAGCAGCCGGTTCAGGATCGCTTGGACGAGGTTTTCACGCCCTGCCACGGTTTTCACGTCTCCCCTTGCAGCGACCTGAAGATCGACCTGGCTCCTGTCCGAGGCCTGCTGGTCGAAGCCCCTTCCGGTGAGCATGATGTCCTGATGATAGATGTCTTCCGCCATTGTGCGATTCCTTTCCGTGGTTTAGATGACTTGCCCGTTGCGCGTGACCGTTCCGCTCACGACCAGGTTTCCCTGGATGCTCACGGTGCCGGAATTGTTTTTGGTCACCAGCTCGAGGTCGCCATTCGCCTTGAAAACCACCCTGGCTCCGTTGGCATGCTGCAGGGTGATGCCGGCGGGGGAGGGGGTGACGGTGAAGGTCTGGCTGTCCGCGGTGACCTCGAGGGTCTTGCCGACGACGACCTTCGTGGTCGGGGCGAGGACAATGGCCCCGGACTGGTCTATCTGCACCTTGTTCCCGGGGCCGGCGATCAGCTGTATGCCCTGGTCCTGGTTCAGGCTCAGGAGAGCATGCCCGGTTTTCTCGGGAACGTGGGGACAGCTAGCGTCCACCCCTGTGCAGACGGTTCCCTCTGCCTCCAGGCCATTGGGCTGGTTGTAGGGGCAGATGAACAGCTTCATGTCCACGCGCGGGGCGGTTGGCTGCGGAGCCAGGGGTGGCTTCGCAGGGGGGAACACCGGCCCCACCGCCCCGTTCTTCATTGCATAATCGCTGTTGATGCCGTTGATCCTTCCCATGGCTATCCTACTTTCGCGTTGCGGCCCTTGGCCTGGATGGAGTTGAGCTTTTCCGTGGGGATCAGGATGGGGCAGGGGGCTCCCAGATTCCCGAGGTGGGTATGGCTGGTGAGAATGATGTCGTCGTTGTCACCGACCGCATTGGCCAGCATCCTACCTCCGACCTTGACTTGCCCTGTGCTTCCATCCCCGAGGGTGACACTCCCGCTGCTCTTGACGGTGACATTGTTGGTGCCAGCATCCAGGGTGATGCCCCCTGCATCCAGCTTGATGGTGACCTTCCCCTCTCCTGTCTTCACGGTCACCTCCTTGTCATTGATCGTGATGACGCTCTTGTTTTCCTGGCCGCTGATGGTGACCACGCCTTCTGCATCCATTTTCAGCGTTCCGCCTTTCTTCAGGCTATGCCGCAGGATGTATTCCCCCTTCTTGTTCACCGGGGGGCGGTCCTCATCATTGTAGAGCCTCCCGATGATCACCGGGGCATTGATGTCCCCCCCGATGAAGGAGATCAGGACGAGGTCGTTCACTTTCGGGATGTTGGCGAGGCCGATATGCCCCGTGGCGACGGGCACCTTCCGCAGCTCGAATTTGCTGCCATCGGGCTGCCTCCTGTTTTTCAGGCGGACGGTGCACTCGTAGTTCCCGCTGTCACTGTCGCTCTCATGCGGGAAAGATGCCGTCACGATCCCGAGTTCCGTGGTATAGATCTTCTGCGCCTCCCGCTCGGCGACCTTCTGCATGATTTCGATGATGCCGTCCATTTATGCTTTCCTCCAGTCGACTGTGGTGATGAATCCATTCTGCTTGTCCAGGGTATGCTTGATCCCGGTGATCTTGAAGCTGCCCGAGGGCCCGCCATCGGGCAATCCCGCCATCGCGATGGCTCCGCCCAGCACCGGGCCGGGGGTGCCCATGGCATTCACATGGCCTTTCCTGGCCGAGCCAAGGGTCGCAAAAATCCTCTCTGCGGCGGTGCCTGCCGCACTTTGGTTCCGGATGCTGGGGTCTGCGACGCGCAGAAGATTGCCGGAACCCTTGCCTGCCCTGCCTCTCACTTCCCCCTTCGTCAGCCAGGAATAGGCTTTGTCTCCCTGCCCGAGCGAGGCGGGGCTTTCCCCATAGACCTCCACCCCGTCAAGGGTGGCGGCTTGCTCCTCCGAGAAATAGGAAATGATCTCGGCTCCATACCCCAGCCGATGGGTCGGGCTTCCTGAGAATGCGGTGTAGCACAGCCGGTCATCGGCATCGGCATAGACATCGAATCCGTCCCGTGCCGCCAGTGTCAGCAGGTGGGAGAGCAGGTGACGCTCCGCCCCGATGGCATAGGAGGGATAGCTCAGCCCGCCACTCACCTTTCCTTTCTTGCACTTGGCGATGCTCGCGATGTCACTCACGATGTCTCCTGCCTTCTGCTGTTCGTAGGACTTGTTCACGCATCGGAGTGTCAGCGCCTGCAGGCCGCTGCTGCAGTGGATCACGTAGCCTGCGGTCTGATGACTCAGCTCCGTGACGATGCCCGTGAAGACTTTCTTCGTGCCCTCGTCCACCTGTCCCAGCTGGATGGTCACCGCGTCCCCGATCTTCACCGGCTCGCTGGGCTTCCAGCTAAGGCTGATCTCTGCGGTGTTGATCTGGTTCAGTCGCAGATCCACCCGCAACCCGACCGGCAGACTTGATTTTCTCGCATCTGTGGAGTCAGCGGTCATGGCGCCAGCGGAGATGATGTACTTGGGTACCATCGCCTTATTTCACTTCGATTTTCATGATCAGGCCCTTTCCCCCGTTGCCGCCTGCGATCTTCCCGGTAGGCGCATTCCCTGCACCACCGTCGGCATTCACATTGCCGCCGTCGCCTGTATTGACGTTCTCGAATTCATGGGCGATCAGGATGATGACCCCGCCACCGCCACCGCCATTGCCGTTGGTGTCGCCCCCCACCAGCCCAGCATTGCCCTTGGCCAAGATGCGCTTGCCTGCGTCAATCTTGATCTTGGGCGCGCAGAGGATGACGATCCCGCCGCCTTCGCCGCCGGCTTCCGTCGGCAGGTTGCGGGCACCCGCGCCGCCGCCTTTGGCGGCATGGAGATAATAGGGCAACCGGGATCCCCACATTTCCATCGCATCCTTCCCTGGGGCCGAGGGTACCGCAGCCGCTCCCGCCAGGTCGATCGCCGGAGACACGAGCGGCAGCTCGCACTTGGCGCTGGGCACATCCTGCCTTGCGCCCCCTGAACCACCGAAGTCGCCTTTCTCCCCTTTCTGGGCGCCTTTCCCACTGGCTTCGATGCTTTCCTTGAGCCAGATCTGCTCGGTCGCAAACCATATCAGGGGCACCCCGGCTTTGGTGTCCAGCACCGATTGCAGTTCGATGGTCTTCACATTGTAATTGAAGACACGGTGGGTGTCCGTGATGGCGCCTGAGATCACGATGTTGGGGTTCAGCCCCGTGGGGAATGCCCCACCCATCGGGAGGAAGGGGCTGGCAAACATGGCACGCATCCTTGCCTCGAAGAAGTCGTCGTTTTGTCGGAGTGTCCGGAGTAAAAAGGCATCGATCGGAGCCCCTGGAAGGGTCGCGTTCGCGGGAATTGAGGTGTATCCATTGAGTGCCATATCTTTATCTTTTTCGCGTTTAATTCCACATTTTATAGGTCAACGATTGGTAAGGCTTCCTGCCGTCGGGCAGGGCGGATGGAGTGTAGGCATTGGCGTCGGTGTCCGGGGCGAGGAACGCCGCCTTGTCCTTTTCATCTGCATTGGACTGGGCATAGTTCTTGGTCCCGATGGTGTAGCGATGCGATGCCGGCACGATGGGGAAGTCCCATGCGCGGTCCACGGTGATGGTACGGGTGGAAGGGTTGTAGCTCTTGATTTCACGCATCCCCAGGACCGATGAGCCGGCGAGGTCCAGGTCGCCTGTCGAAATGCATACGAACCGGGCATTGACCAGCGAGGGATCCGCCGGAGCGGAGGCTGCGAGGGTGAGCTGGTCGGAACCCAAGCCGGGAAAGGCGGCGACCACGTCCGAGTAATGGCCCGCATAGCTGCAGGCAGTGTTTGCAAGGAGATAGGCTGGTGCCATGCCTGGGCCGGCCGCATCGTCCTTGACAAATGCGAACCTGCGCTTGAAGGGGCTTGCCTGCGCATAGCTGCGCTGACCGATCTCGAACTCTGCGAACATTTCAGGAACCCTGTCCCAGGTGCCTTCAATGGTCACTTTCCGGGTTCCCTTGTCATAGCTCGTAATTTTCTTGTACTGGTGGATTTGAATGCCGTCATTCGTCGTCCACCATACGAGGATGGAGGCGTTCGAATAGTCATCCCGCGTAAAGTCGGCATAGGCATCCAGCACCAGCGTGCTGGGGGTGGCTTCCCTGGCGAGGCTCATGATGGACAGCTGGTCACCCCTGGCGGGGGTGGTGCCCCAGTTGTTCCTGAGTTTCACCTCCACCTGGCCCGTGGCGGGGTTGTATTTTCCTTTTCCGACCTCTGCCTTGACGGTCGGGAGATTGGGCCGCACCCATACCAGGACGCAGCCGTTGAAGATATCGTCTATCTTGTAGTCGATGTTGCTTCCGAAGCCATAGCTGCTTTCACTGAAGCGCAGGGCGACCGTGTCCGGGGTGGCGGATGCCACGAAGATGCCTGTGTAATGTGTGAGACTGCACTGTTCCGAAGGCTGTGCGAGGGTGAGCCCGACAGGATCCGGGATGCGCTCATTCCCTGACTCATACCATGTGAAGTCTTTCAGCCTTCCGTCCTCCTCCGTCGAATCCTGGAAGATGAAGGGCACCGATTCCGCATTCGAGGAGCTCACATGGGCATGAAGATGGTTGAAAAAGCTCTTTCCTGTGTCGCCCGAGTACATCACCAGCTGCCCTTGGGAGACGGGTGTATTCGGAATGAACCGGGCTGGAATGCCGAGTGCAGCAAAAATGTGCCGGATGCCGAAGTGCTTTCCATGCAGGTACTTCCCTGTCGTGATGACCGGGCGGTCTGTCCAGTCGCGGTCAAAGACAGGATTCGGGACCGGGCCTTCCAGGACGGCGTCATGCCTGACATGGAGATGGTTGTGCTGGAGCGTGGAATGGTCCGGCATGACATCCGAATACAGGGCCACGGTGCCCGCCCGCATCGCCAGCACCTCGCTTCCATGGTCGTGGTCCCAGTCGTAGGCATACACCTGGTTCGAGTTCGCGCCGTGGCTCCAGAGGCCCAGGTTGCCCTGCGCGCACAGGTGGATCACGCCTTTTGGGTAGGGAAGTTTGTAGGGTGACTTTGACTTGCCCTTCGGGTAGCCCTGGAAGGTCTTCAGCAGGGGCGGGGAGGAGTTGTCCTTGCCAAACCTCCCGGAATCGGTGTCGCCGTTGTACCAGAAGTAGTTGTACAACGGGTGCTTGAGAATGCCTGTGACGAGGGATTCCACGGTAATCAATCCGAAGACCTCCGCCCCCGGGAAATACTTGTCGGCACTGATGCCGGCAGGCTTTCCGATGCAGCTGATCGCCCATCCGAGGAGTCCCCCCGCAAGGGCTCCCACCCAGGCTCCGATGGCTCCGGTGAGCCACAGGCCGATAAAGGATCCGATCCCTCCCTGCGCCGGCAGGCCGAAGTTCTTCCTGTCGCTGAAGCTCGCGAAAACCCAGGAAAACGCTTCCGAGACCAGCATCGCCAGTCCTTCCACCTTGGTATGGTTCAAGGACTCGGGCTTCGCGGCCAGATCGGAATTCAGCAAGGTCATGATCGACATCAGGCCTTGGCGCAGCCTGGCGGGCCAGTTCTTGTACAGCAGGGCTTCAGTGGCATCCTTGCCCACCATCGCCAGCCAATGATTGCCCTGCTCCTCCCCTTTGAAGGGATGGTAATTCTCCAGCCCTGAAAGCATGCTGATGCCGAGGGTGCTCAGCACGTCGAAATAATTGTTGTGCAGTGCCTGGTGTGCCTTCACCCAGTTCACATCGTCACTTGCACCCATCCCCACGGTGAACCCGCTATTGAAAGTCTGCAGGGCTGTATGCGCCTGGTTGGCGGCACGGTGGAGCTTTTTCTTTGCATGCTTGTGGAGCATGGCCTGGGCAGCACTCACGAAGACATCGCTGAACTGCGCGAAAGCTTCCATCATCTTGGGGGAAAGCGATTCGTGCTTGAAGCTTATGTTCTTGAAAAAGGCTTCATCCAGCAGCAGGTCACGGTTGGCAACACCCACGGAGACATCATTGATGAGCTTGCGCTGGTAGTAGGTCGCATACCAGCTCACGGCATTGGCCGCGACCCCGGGAACCTTCACGGCAGCCTTGAACGTTCCGGAAAGATTGTCGAAGATGAGCCCCATGCTCTTGATGGAGGTTGCCACCTCCCGCAGCATTTGCTCGGCCGCCTTTCGCATGGCGTCCCAATCCATTCCTTTGAGGAATGCCGCCACCTGTGCAGCGACCTTGGACAGGTCGAAATCAATCCCGAGGCTTGGGAAATCCTCGGCCATGAAGCGCTTGATTTTTTCGAGATAGCACCCGATCAGAAACTCGTTGTGCGACTGCTCTCCCTGGTCCCCAGCGAGGAAGTCGGACTTCATTTTCTGCACCACCACATCCACGGCACGGTTCAGGAAGTCCGTGATCCGCTCCTTCGTTAGGCCCAGCACCTCGGTGAACAGCTTGAAGTATTGAAGGAGGTGCGCTCCTATCTGCTCGGGACTCAGGCGTTTCAGGATGTCTGCGGCCATCAGGATCAGCCTGGAGATGCCTTGTATGGCATCCATCGGCGAGGTGAGGTTTCCGAGGCTTGCCCCGAGGGCCTTGAAGGCCTCCAGGAGTGGCTTGACAAGTTCGGAAACCGCCTGGGAGGCCATGTCAATCCTGGTCTTGAAGTCATCTACGATGAACTGGAAGGCCATCTGGGTCCCCTGCAAGAACTTCTGCCTCGCCCTCCCGCCTTGGATTCCATCGGAAATCAAGCGGGAAGCCATTTCCATCAGTTCCTCCCCAAGGCGTTGCTCAGGGCCGCTGATCGGTCGCTGGAGTACCTGGGGACGAAGCAATATGTGATTGATGGACATGGCTTATGCAGATTTGAGGGATAAAATGACCTTGACTCCTGTGACGCCAGTCACTCCCTGGGGAACCGCGTTCCACATTCCTTCATAGGCGCCGCTCACCCTGGTCAGTTCCGACCGAAGCTCGAGCTTCAGAAGGTCGATCATGGAGAGGAACCCGTCTATCTGAGCGGAAAGGTCGAAACGCCGCAGGAAGGCAAGGACTTTCTCGAATTCAGGCTGCAGGGAGTCCACCAGGATCTTCCGGGGGTCGAGCCGCCTCAGGTTTTCCACGATGGCAGTGTATTCGGCGTCCAGGGTCGCCGTGCCGAGGAGGGAATCGATTCCCAGTGCGCTCAGGATCTCGCCAAAAGCATTTCCCAGCATTTTCGCGATGTGCGTCGGGCTGAAGGCCATGATCTCGGTCTTCACGGTATCGAAGACGGTGCGGAATCCGCTGGCCAGGAAGCCGAGGTCGAAGCCGAGCAAGGTGGCGATCAGCTTGTTCACTGCCGCCTTCAGTTCCTCCAGTGCCTTCCCGATGGACTTGACATCCGCCAGGACACCGTTTAGGACCAGCGTGAGCGCTGACACCTGCTTGACCACACCGTCAAACACACCCTGCATGTACTGCACCATCTTCATCACTGGATCCAGTGTCTGCATGAGCTGGCCCTCAATGGTCTGGCTCAGCAGGGTCTTCAGGGAAGCCGATGTCAATGCCGGCTGCTGCAGCTGCATGATGGGGCCAGCAGGCTGGAAAAATCGTTGGTTCCAATTCGCCAGGAAGGACAGTGTGGGAGCCATGGCTTCCTGCAGCTGGCCTGGAAGCCGATCGATCATGTCAACGGGGATCACATAGTCCGAGGACAGCGGATCGAATGCCCGGAGGAAGGCCTGGACATTGTCGCGGGAGAGGGAGGGCGGAAGCGCTCGCAGCTCCGCCAGGGGGAAGGCCTGGATGGCAGAGGCGATCTGGGCGAAGGCGGTTTTCGCGTTGGTGGCCTTGAACTTCACCTGAAGACCGTTGATGGCCGCATTCAGCCGGGCGGTCAATCCCGCTGCTTGAACATCCGCCAAGGCTGCGCCGAGCGAGGCCATGGCCGTGGTGACGGGGGTGATGTCGCCCACTTGGCTGATCCTGGCAGCAATGGCATCTCCGAGGGTCCTGGCCTGCTGGCGCGCATTCGCAAGTCCGGCAAACCGCAACCTGAATGCTTCCAAAAAATTGTAGATGGTCTTCAGCGTGTCCGATGCGCCCTGGAGCCGCTGTGTCACTGCTGCCACCTGGTCGAAGATCGCATTTGCGGCACCGATGGGCAGGATCTCGATGATCGCCTGGATGCCATCCTGAAGTTGGTCGTTCAGGGGTGCGATGAGGGCTTCCGGATCGAATGCATCCAGGAGCGCGATCAGTTCGTTGAAGGGGCCTTGCAGCGGAGCCAGTGCGCTTTCGGGGTTGGCGATGCGACGCACCTCCTTCTTGACCACCTCCAGTGCCTCCATGATAGGGACGAGCAATGAACTCGGCTTGAACCGCTCCATCTCTGTGAGGAAATCCTGGTAGGTGTTGCCAAGGCATTCCGAGACGAGCTTCTGCGGAGAGTATTGGTTGACGACCTCCACCAGCTTTGCCGGGCCGGCCTTGAAGGCAAGAAGGGCGGGGCGAGGACCCTCGTCTATGATCTTGTCCAGGCTGCTGGAGAGCTTCTCCACTGCGGGATCCAGGCTTCGTGGCAACTTGTTGAGGGCACTGCGCAGATCTTTTTTCAGGGAATCCGGCAAGGGAAGGCTGGAAGCGGTTTCCAGTGCCTTCTGCACAATCTCGATGCCGTCCACGACAATGTCCGTGCCGGGCTTGAAGGTGAAGGTTCCCAGCTCAGTGTTGAGGCGATCCAGGACCCCCTTTACACTGTCGATCGCATGGAGCAGCTGTGGATTCCCCAGGAGATCGGTGAATTTCGACATGACCCCCCTGAGTGCTTCCACGGCCACCGTGGGATCCAGCTTCTCCAGGAGTCCATTGATCGTGGTGAAAATGGACCGAAGGAAATCCCTCACCGGTGAGAAGATCGTGTCTGCGGTTTGCCGGACGAGCTTGGTGAAATTCCGCAGCCCATCCTCCATCGCCTTCACTGCCGAGCCGATCCCCAGTCCTTGGATGGATGTCTTCACGCGGTTCATCAGGGCGGAAAACTCGATGCTGACCTTCATCAGCACCTCCCGCAGACTGTTCACTGCACCCTCCGCCGATTGCAAGACGTCCAGAAATCCAGCCTTGAAGCTGGAGATGTTCAGCCCGTCGAGCATTCCTTTGATTCCCCCCACGAACCCTTCGAGTTTTCCGATGATCATGCTGAGGCCAGAGTTTCCAAGCACTTGGCTGAACGGCTCGAGAAGAAGGCCGAGTGCATCGAGATCCCGGGGTGGCTGTATGACGGACAGCAGGTGGATGGCCCTGTTCTCGAGTTCCAGGGGCAACCCTTTCAAGGCCGTTTTGGCTGCTGTCAGCGAAGCCTCTCTGCGTTGCGCGGCCTGAAGGATGGCCAGCATGGTGTCCCGGTGGTGTTCGAGGTTTGCAATGGCCTGGAGCGAGGACGGAGACGACAAATCGCGCGACCGTACGGCTGTGGCCACGGTCGTGATCGCCTGCTTGAGCCCGCCCATTGCAATGTTGAGACCCACCTCGTCGAACTCATTCACCATTGTCGTCAGTGGATTCACCACCGGCCCTATGCCGTCCTCAATGAAGGTGGCTTTGATAAAGGCTTCCAGCTTCTGTACCGTACTCGCGACATCGTCCACGATCTGGGTCCCGTTCATTGTATTCCAGCGCAGCACGGTCTGCAGCTTCTCACGAAGCTCGTCGATGATCGGAAGGTACCGGCTCTTAAAGATTCCTCGGGGAAACTTCTCGACTCCCGTCTGCAAAAACTGCAGCAATGCGGGTACATCCAGTGGGTTCGGGATGGCATCCAGGATCGACTGCATGGCTTGCAGGCGGGTCGCAAGGCTTTCATCCACCGGCGAGGATCCGCCAAGATTGGCGAAGGCATCCAGGCCGGAAAATGAACTCAGCATCCCGTCCAGCTTTCCTGAAAGGTTGCTGTTGATGGAGGAGAAAAGCTTTCCCAGTGAATCTGAGATGGGTTTCGTCATGTCACTCGCATCGGGGAGCTGTGTTCGCAGCGACCGAATGGCCTTCTCCAGAACGTCCACCCCCTCTATCTTGGGCGGCTTGATCCGCTGTAGGCTATCTGCCAACTGGCGCACGCCCGCAGGCGGGTGGTTCTTCATGTTGTCCAGCGAATCCGCGGCAGACCGGATGGCATTCACCGGCACCTGCAAGAAACTGCAGGCCGACCGCCCTCCCGTGGCTTTTTGTATGTCCGACAACAATGGCATGCTATTCCTTCATTCTAATTACCAAACAATTTTGACAAGGTGGCAGCGGCCTCGTTCAGCGGCGCCAGGCTGGTTTTCAACCCGTCCATCACAGAACCCAGGGGCGGGGTCGGATCCCCGAAGGAGGGAACCGAGAGGAGATCCGGCAGCTTGACCATGTCCATGAAGTTGAGTGCTTCCTTTTTCAGCAACTTGTTCGCATTGGCATACCCGGTTTTCGTGGTGCTCCGATTCGGTTTCACGTACTCGGCCACCTGCAGGTGGTAGCTGTACTGCGAGACCTCCCCGGCCTGCTGGACGACCTCGAACTGTTCCAGGATCACCTGGGCGAAGTAGGCCTGCCCTGTGATCTCCGCCAGGAAGTCGACTGGCTTGCGGGATTTGTACAGGTTTCTCAGGCCATTCAACTCGTCGGCAGCCTTATCGCCAAAGAAGACACCTTCGATTCCCAGCCTCACCGAGGCGCGACCCATGTCCTGTGCGAGGTCTCCCTCCATCCCAGGAATGCGGTGGCGCACGAAGGAAGCCTGTTCCAAGGTGCTGATCCTGTGGATCCGACTGAGCGATATGCCTCCTATTTCTATTCCCACTGGTTATGCGCCGTAAAGCCGTTTGAAATCCCGGCGAAGCTGATCAAGCATCGTCTCCCATAATTTCTCCACCTCGATGGTCTTGGGTGGCAGATTCCCCTCTCCTGTCAAGTTCGCTTTTCCTTCATTTCCAGAAATGGTTTGACCCTTCCCAGCCTCCTTCCGGACATCAAATCCTTGAAAGGACGTCCCGATGGAACGATGGGGCATCCCCAACACGGGTACCTCGGACGAGGCTTCCGGATCCAGCAAGGTCGGGGAAGCGGTGACGGGGGACGTCCGCCGCTTGCGGCTGCGGAGCTGAGGGGGGTGCACCACCAGGGGGCGCTCGGAGTTCCCCCAGTGATCCATCAGAGATTCCCAAGTCGGCGGCTCTGAATGGATTTGATTGGAAGGAATGAAAGGCCACTGATCAGCTTTCGCTGTCGAGGGATGAGAGGCCTTTTGCCCGTGGGCGAATGCCTCCGAACCGGCAGCCCCACCTTCATCCAGCCGCTGTTCGGCTCCGCCTTGGTACAATTCGATGGTCTCCAGGCGTTGAGTTTTGGCGGGTGAGTTGACCCTTGGGACAGTGACATGAACCGGATTGTTGCCGGACTTTTTCTCCCGCTGGTCTGTGGATCTGGAAGTATCCTCGTTGCGTCGAATGCTGTCCTGCGGAGTAGGGAGCCCCGAATGACCGTCCTGGGGCTTCGGTGGCTTGAGGAAGGATGCAAAGTCTTCCAATCCCCTGAAGGTCACTTGCCGCTGCTCCGAAAAATCCCTGTCGCGCCCTTCGGGCTGAGCGTCTGGGTCAAGACGGGGTGTTTCAGGGTTGGACTGCGGTCTCGCGGGACGGTATCTGGAGGATGGGCTCGCCTCTTCTTCCAGATCGGCTCCGGACAGTGTCTCAGCATCTTCCCGCTCGAAGAATGGAGATTGCCTGCCAGTCTCCTTGCCCCTTTCAAGCACTTCCATATTTGCATGCAGGATCTCCATGGGGTTGTCGGCCGGTTTCGAGGAGGGGGAAGAAAAGTGGAGCTCCTCGGATTGGAGCCCTATAGATGCATCTGATTCCTTGCCAAGGTAAGGAGGCTCTAAGCCGACCGGAGGCTTGGCGAAATTGTGCCCGCTGGACAACTTAGACCCTCCTTCCATTTCGGAGTCCGCCGGAGTCGCTGCCCTATTCCTCTCCGAGGATGGAAAAGGCTTGCCGACCCCTTTGGATCCCGAAGAGATCCCTGCATTTCCAGAGGGAGCGGCCATGCGATTGGCAGGAGCCTGCGGTGCACGGGGGTGAGTACCGGATTGGAGCCTGGAGTATGCATTGCCAACCTCGCCGATTTCCGGAAGTGCTTCGCCCATCTCGAGCCAGTGCCAGGGAATCAAGGCTTCAGGGAGAAATTCACTTGATCCCCCGAACTCTGCCCAGGTACCTTGCATCCCTGCCAAACGGAACAGCAACGCACGACAGTGCGGAAGAAGATCCGC
>JBJOPY010000023.1:0-7259 GCA_046050405.1 Bacteroidota bacterium
TCAATGAGGAATCCTCGCCACCCATCGGTGGCAGCAGTCCATAGTTATCATCACGGAGCAGGCACTTGGCCAGGTTCTGCATGCTTTCCTCATGGTAGGCATCGCTTTGGATGAAGTGTACTTTCGACAGCTTCATGCCGTCGGTCCAGTTCACTGCTTGGTGCTTCATAGTCGTCATCGCAAGTCTTGATGGGATCAGGTTGTGGGCATTTCATCGATTTTATGCACCCTGCGTGCATAGATTTCCGACTGGTTGCGAATTTTATAGTCTTGGAATGTCTTGGTGGGAGACAGCGGCCGGTTGAAGATGAAGAACCGCGTGGTGTAGAAAATCCAAGTGTAGGTCTTGCCCTCGGATTCGGTCTCGATCGGCGCGTTCGGGAACCGGATGCGCTGATCCTTGATGTACCGGAGGAACCATTGGCCGATCTCGACCTCGGCCGGTGCCTTGACCGGATAGGAGGAGTACCCGCTGTCCTTCACCGAGCGCTTGATATTCAGGGAGATGTTCATCATCCGCAGGTAATCGGCATTGTCCCAGATGGTGTCGTCATAGCGGGCGGCGATCGATGGGTCCAGTGTCTCGTAGTAGGGCGGCGGCATCCTGGAGAAGGCGTCATCGCCCCAGGCATAAAACACCGGGAGCAGGAACCAGACGGTCAGGGTTGCCACCCAGAGGCTGTAGTGGAGCTGGCCCAGGAACTCGAACAGGAGGAAGAAGGCCCAGCTGCCCAGGAGCAATGCCACGAGGTAAGCCGCCAATTGCACGGCAATGTTCCCGCCCAGCCCGATGGACTGGTAGAGGTTCGTCCGGGAAAACCAGACCATGCCGATCCCCAGGGCAAAAAACAGCACCTGCACCGCCACCAACCCGAAGGGGATGAAGTTGTAGGTCATGAGACCCGTCAGGGCGGGCAGGGCCAGGATCACAGCCACGATGAGCACGAAGAGGATCAGCCGTCCCGGCCTCAGCAGCGTGTTCACCTTGGCATACAAGCCGAAAGCGACCATGGCGAGCATGACGACGATGGGGACCAGGAGGTATTTCAGGAAGATAATTTCCATGGGGTCATGCAGCGGTAGGGCTGAGTGTGAGGTGAAGTCCGAGGATGCCAATCCCCAATTCGGAGCTGCAGGCCTCGGGGACGGCCTTCAGCACCACGCGTACCTCGCGGGTGGCCAGCGCGAAGTAGTCCAGGAAGTTCCGTACAAAGGCAAGTGTGCGGTTTCCAGAGGCTTCCATGTCCAGCTCCGCAGCTTCGGTGCAGGTGATTTCCACCCACCAGTCATCCATCTCGGCAGCGGTGAAACCGGCCAGGACCACGTCCACCCCCAGCCTGCTCCCGCCCAGCGAGGGCAGTTGCTGCACCGGCGGGACGGTCGCCTTGCAGGAAATGGTCACCTCCCGCCCCAGCAGCACGGTGAGGAACCTCGCCAGGAGCGGGGCATTGTCCTTGGCCTCCTCGCCATTCGCGAAGAAGGCCAGCAGCTGCATTGATTCCGGCTCGTCGAAACCGAAGTCCTGGCCCAGTAAACCGGCGAGCAATTGCCGGGTGGCATCCTCCTGCCTGCCCGGCCAGCCCAGCTGACGCTCCATGCAGGCCATGGAAAAGCGGAAAAACTCGGTGTCAAACGGCGTGAAAAACAGTCGGTTGCCTGCCTCCTTGGCTCGGTTGAACCGCATCTCCTCCACGATCTCATACGTATTGGAGGCCGTGGTCCCGATCGACAGCGGCTGGAACAATGACTCCGGCAGAAGATGGAAGATCCCGTTCCGGCTCACCTGGATGCCCAGCAATTCGATCACCTTGTGGCCGAGGACGCTGTGCCTCGGCTGCATGCCCAGCACATCCTTGTTCCGCCCGCGCTCCTTGGTGCCATGGCAATCCAGATAGAAGCCATCGTAGGCCTCGAGGTGCTGCGCCAGGGTGGTGAGGGCATATACCTCAGCCTTCAGATCCAGTGCTTTCTCGTCCATCATGCCGCACCTCCCTTGATGGTCCAGGTGGCTTTCCTGGATTCGTCCAATCCCAGCTCCACCTCCATGCCATGCTGCAACCGACCACTCACGAGCAACCGGGACATGGGCCGGCGGATCTCGCTCCGGATCACCGAGGCGATGGGCCGTGCCCCATAGCGGTCGGAATAGCCGCTTCTTGCAAAGTATTGCCGGGCGTCCTCGGTGACGGTGAGCCGGATGCCTTTCTGTTCAAGGAGGGAATAGACCTTTTTCATTTGGATGTCGAAGATCCGGGCGACGATGTCCTCGCGGATCGGCCCGAAGGGCACGACCTCCGTGAGCCGGCCGAGGAACTCCGGCCGGAACTTCCCTGCCATGATCTCTATCAGTTCACTGGATGGCGGGATGCGCCCGGACCGGAACTGCTGCGCGATCCATTCGCTGCCAATGTTCGAGGTGAAGATCACGATCGTATCCACGAAGCTGCCCTTCTTGCCCAGCCGGTCGTGGATGTGCCCCTCGTCCATGATCTGCAGGAAGATGTCATAGACTGAGGCATGGGCCTTTTCGATTTCATCGAACAGCACCACCGAATAGGGCTGCTGCCGCACCTTGTTCACCAGCATGCCGCCCTCCTCGTAGCCCACATAGCCGGGAGGGGCGCCATACAGCAAGGCCGCGGAATGTTCTTCTTTGAACTCCGACATGTCGAACCGGATCATGGCCTGCTCATCGTTGAAGAGAAACTCGGCCAGCGTCTTGGCGAGCTCGGTCTTGCCCGTCCCCGTGGGGCCGAGGAAGAAAAACGAGCCGATGGGCTTCCCGGCCGGGTTCAGTCCGCTCCGGGACTCAATGATCGCATCGCAGAGCGAATGGATGGCCTGGTCCTGCCCCACCACACGGCGTTGCAGGTACTCCTCGAGATGCAGGAGCTTGTCCTTCTCCTGGGCCTGGATCTTGCCCATCGGGATGCCCGTGTGGTGGGCGACGATGGCCGCGACCTCGGTGGGGGTGACCGTCGTCGTCTTGCGGAGCACCAGCTGGAACAGCTCGTCCAGCAGCGTCTGCAGATGCAGGAGCAGCTCCTCGGGGCTTTGGAGATTGGCAGTGTCGGTTTCATTGCGGAGCTGCCCGAGCAGGACGGGGCTCAGCTGCTGGCGCAGCTGCCGCTCCACCCAGCGCAGCTCCGGGAGCATCGCCGCAGGGTCCGCAGTGGCGCGCAGCTCGTGGCCGAGCTGGTCCACGGAGGCTTGCAGGCCCAGGCAGTCTTGCTGGGAGCAGGCGTTCGAATGCACCGTGGCGGCCATGGTTCGATCCAGAAGGTTGATGGCGGCATCGGGGAGTTTGCGCTCCTTGAAGTACCGCTGCGCCAGGTGGGTGGCTTCGGCGAGCGCGTCGTTGGCCACCCTGAGCCCGTGGTGTTTTTCCAAGGCCACCCGATGGACCTCCAGGCATTTCAGGGTCGTGGGCACGTCAGGTTCGGAGATGCGGATCACTTCCAGCTTCCGGACCAGGGCCTCATTGGTCTCCAGCTTTTTCACGAAGCTCTCGTTGGTCACGGTGGCCACGATGGCCAGGCCGCCGAGGCTGATGGCATTGGAAAGGGTATGGGAGACATTGTTGCCGCCGCCCTTGTCCTCCAGCAGCAGGTGGAGGTCGTCGATGAGCAGGATGCACTGGGGGAGTCGCTTGGCCTTGTCCAGCGCCTTGCTCAACCGGCCTTCCACCTCGCCATGGTGTGCGCATCCGGTCACCAGCTTCGCGGCCTCCAATTGCAGGACCGTCGCAGGGGCCTGGCCGGCCTCCTCGGTGACCGTCAATGCATGGACAAAGGCCTGGAGCAGCGCCGTCTTGCCCACCCCGGAGTCGCCGGTCACCAGGATCCCGGTGGGCTGGTGCCGGTGCAAGGCTTCACTCATCCGGCGCACCTCGCTCTCCCTGCCGATGGTGTTCCGGCCTTTGGCAATGTAGCTTTCCGGGACGGGGACGCAGTAAGGGACGCTCATGGAGGGGGCCGACCCGTCCTCGAAGGGTGGCATGCCGTCGCTTTCGGAGCCTTCGGGACCCAGGGCAAAGTTCCTTTGAGAGACCATCTGGACGGCCTCCTGGTCCGTGAGGGGCAGCGTCTGCAGCTGCGGCAACGACCAAGCCACGCCGGGCGTGAGCAGGGCCACGAAGAGGCAGAGGGGATCCACCTGGTCCAGCCCGAGGCGGAGGCGCACCTTCTCGGCCTCGGCCATCACCCGGTGGGCAGATTCATCAGGGGCAGGGATGTCCACGATTCCCTCGGACGGGGGGATGTTTTCCATCCTCATCTCGGCCCATTCCCCGAAGTACTCCCCGTCCTTGCCCCAGGAGGCCAGCATCTTGCCCAGCCCATGGCTCTTCCCCATCACCACCGATAGGAGATGTGAAGCCCCGTAGTGGGAGTGCCTGGCCTGTCTTGCCAATTTTCTGGCCTCGGTCAGGACCTCGCCCAGTCGTTCGTTGATGTCTGTGTTCACCATGGATCCTCAGTTCGCATTCTTGTCAATGGGCTGGAGCAGCAGCCGGTATTCCGCCGTGTGCACCGACCTGGCATTCAGGTTCTCCTGGAGTCCCAGGAGCAGCCGGCTCCAGCTGGCGGCGGTCAGGCCAGCAGTGGGCGACGGGTACAGCAGGAGATCCACGGTGCGCACCAACCCTTTTCCGGGATGCGGGGAGATGCTGACCCCGTTGGTCACCGCCACGTCTTCCACATATCCGGCGAGCGCATGCAGGACGTACTGCTTCACGTCTTGGCGGCTCACGATGCGGTTTCGCGTAAGCAGCCCGTACCGCAAGGCGGCCATGCGGTCATCGGGGCTCGGGGCTGCCTTCCCCATGAAGATCGGGCCCTTGAACCGGGCACTGCGGGGGGCCACTGACACCTGCTTGTAGGGGAACACGGGCGTCGCAGCGTTCACGATCTGCTGGAAGGGCCGGCGCTCCACCGCCCAATAGTCGATATCGAGGTGTTTGGAATCGGCATACGGCTCCACCACGAGGTAGTTCCGTTCCGGGACGGGTGCATTGTTCAACCCTTCCAGGTGCCTCTGGATGGATTCCAGATCGGAGGAGAGGTTGCCCAGCAGTTTGACTAAAAAATCTTGGTCGAAGGCGGAAAAGATGCTGCTATCCTCCTGAACGAGGCGCATCATCTTGGCCAGGTAGCTCTCCGCGGTGGCCTTGTCCGTCCGCTCCAGGTCGCCCTGGTGCAGGCGATAGGTTCCCGGAACGGCCGGGGAGCTGTCAAATTGGCGCTTGTACAGCTGCCGCCCCAGGTCGTCGCGCACTTGGCCCACACAGAAGAGCTCCCCCTCCCGCTGCAACCGCAGGGGGGCGATGTTTCTGCCGGGATGGAGGTCATGGCGGAGGGTGAGCCTCCTCAAGGCCACCACCGGGAAGCAATTCAGGGCACCATGGATTCCCTCCAAGGCGGCGGGGGGAATGGCGGCAGGGAACTCCAGCCGGAGCCACCACAGCGGTTTTTCGAAGACCGCCAGCTGTGCCTCGTCAAACTGCGCCTGAAACGGTGCAGGATGGCGCCGCCGCGTGATGACCATGGATCCGCCGTCGGCCGCCCTGAGCCGCCGCAGCCTATGGCGGTAAACGGCTGCGATCCGGTCCAGCACCTCTCGCTCGGGATGCAGGAGTGCAAACTGCTCCTCCGCATATCCGTCTGAATTCCCAAACCCGTCCAATGGGCAGCCTTCCACTTGCAAGGGCTCGCCCTCTGCCGTCTCCCAGGATACCAGTGCCAGCAGTGGCTCCAGGTGAAGCCACGCTTTCGGGAGGTTCATCAGGATGTCGAGCACTTCGAGTGTTTCGACCGCTGGATCAATGTCCAAGCCCAACCAGATTCCGTGAAAGCCGGGAATGGCCCTGGGAGGCGATCCGGTGCGCAGGCTATGCTCTCTCTCCCCGCCCGGGAATATCCTGCCGTGCACGACACGGAAGGCGACCTTCCCCCTCAGCAGCTCCACGGGTTGCAATGTGGAGAAGAAGACTTCAGCGGGCACCTCCTCGCCGCTGGGAGTTTTATCCTTGACGGACAAGTAGAAATGGCGGCTGCCCTCCAGTACATCATGTGGCTCGGTCGGCTCCGCAGTCATCAGGGCATGTGCGGGCTGGGCCATGCACCAGGTGCCGGGAACCAGGATCTGGGCCATGTTTTCCAGCAGCTTCCCATCGGAGGCCGCTATCTCGCTTCCCATCCGGGAGAGCTCAAATGCGAGCACATCCACCAGCAGGCGCACGATCGGATCCACCTGCTCGGGATGGTCGAGCCCCCAGAGCTCCGCCGCATGGTGGAGGAGACGGGCCGCCACGGTCTCCTTGCTCATGTAGGCTGCCTCCAATCTGTTTTGCGTGCTGCTTTCCACTTTCTCTGCCAGTCTGCTAGTGGGCCAGGGGGCTCACAAATACTTTCATCGAAAAATTGAAGTTCTCGCCGGTGTCCTTCAACAAGGCCTTGACCTGGATCAAGGCTTGCTTCTTGATCTCAGGGTGTTGCTTGAAGGGATAGACCGATTCCACATCGGAGAGGGACACCTGAACCTCCGTATTGGTCAGCCGCTTCTCATACCGCGCGATTCCTTCCCGCAGCGACTTCTCCACGGCGGTCTTCCAGACGACCGGTTCCACCACGATCTCAAACTGAAGGTCCCAGATCAGGCACCCAAAGTCCGGATTTCCAGGCATCTCGCCCCTGCGCGTGGTCACCAGCAAGTAGATCACCTGGGAAATCGATTCACCCAGGCCACAGGTCGCCAGTGGTCTCCCCTGGGTGAGACCTTGCGCGTCGATAAAGTTCTTGTAGTACTTTCTTTCCACTTGAACGAATCAAACAGAGAGCGATCAACGAATGCCGCCCCTAAATACAAGGTTTTAATTGGGAAAAAAAAGAAAAAGCCAAAAAATACTTTTGCAACCATGAAATCCAGGTACCAGTATCAAGGCATGAAGGGCAGTCATCCATGCCGTGGAATTACGTTCCTTGGTACGGAGGATTCCGTCCAGGTGTCTGACCAGGGCACGTGATCCTGGAAGATGCTAGGTCGGGAATACATGATATGTATGCAGGTATGGCCGTGCATGTTCCAAGACGCATCCCAAGAAACGCATCGACAAGAATGGCCCTGCCACCATGTATTCGGAATCAGTAGTGTCCGACTAAATTCTAAACAAGGGCAAAAGTAGCCCTTCTTGACGAATCAAGGCATGTTTTTCCCTCCTTGGAAAAGTGAAGCCCCCCTCAAAACATGGTGTATTGTCCCTG
>JBJOPY010000024.1:0-10989 GCA_046050405.1 Bacteroidota bacterium
ACCTTCTTGCGAAGCTCATTCCTAAAGCTGATGTCAAATTTTCCCATTGGTCATCGTCTACCCCTTGCTCAAAGATAGGTCAATTGGGGGATGATATTCAAGCGATCCCCATGAAGATTCCAAAATCGTTCCTGCAGAACGCCGAGGTCCCAGACTAAAATGAGTCTGCGGGTTGAAACAAATCCCGACAGAAGCATGAAGATAGACACTGGTCAAGATTCCGATAATTGCATTAGGGAATCGCCTACCCCGGTGCAGAAGAAGCCGGAAGCCTCTCCGGAAACTGTGGCCGATACGGTGAAGTCTTTGGCAGGGGTACGGAGTGGATTGCCATCCCTGTCCCTGTATTGACGTCAAACTGAGTGCGTGCATCCACGGGCTTTCAATGGAGAAGCCCCTCCCAAATCATTTGAATCCCAAAACAATTTGTATCTTTACCTTCATTGTAAGCTCAAGAGTTGAATTAATTAGTCAATTGTAAGTATGGAAGTTACCACCGCCACGATGCGCACCCCATTGTATGACCGCCATGTAGCACTCGGCGCGAAGATGATTCCCTTTGCCGGGTTTGAAATGCCGGTGAGATACAGCGGTGACAAGGCCGAGCACATGATTGTCCGTGAGGCCGCGGGCGTTTTCGATGTCTCCCACATGGGAGAATTCATGGTCAGGGGCCCCAAGGCCCTCGAGCTCATTCAATTGGTCACTTCCAACGATGCGTCCAAGCTCGTCAATGGCAAGGCACAGTATTCATGCCTGCCCAACTATGAAGGAGGCATTGTGGACGACTTGATCGTCTACAAGTTCGCAGACAATGACTACCAGCTTGTCGTCAATGGGGCCTGTGTGGAGAAGGACTGGAGCTGGATCTCGGAGGCCAATCGCCGCGTAGGTGCAGAACTGATCAACGAATCTGCCGGGACGTCGCTGCTCGCCGTTTCCGGCCCGAAGGCAACGGAAATAGTTTCCAAGCTCACAAAGGCCGCCATTGGTGACCTGGAATACTATGGATTCACGCGAGCCACCCTGGCAGGAGTGCCTGACGTGCTCATCGCCACCACGGGTTACACGGGTGAACGCACCTATGAGCTCTTCTTCCGAAATGAAGTCGCCCACAAGGTATGGGACGCCCTCTTCGAGGCAGGAATCCCGCTGGGATTGCAGCCCACTGGACTGGGTGCCCGCGATACGCTCCGCCTGGAGATGGGTTATATGCTATATGGCAATGACATTGACGATACGACTTCGCCATTGGAGGCTGGCCTGGGTTGGATCACCAAACTGGGCAAAGGGAATTTCAATGGCCGTGACAGGATCCTGGCCTTGAAGGAAGGCGGGCTCAAGCGCAAGCTCATCGGCTTCACCGTTGAAGACAAGGTCGTGCCCCGCAGTCACTATGAGATTGCCAGCGAGGGAAAAATCGTCGGGCACGTAACCTCGGGGACCCAGAGTCCAGTGCTGGGCATCGGCATTGGAATGGGTTACGTACCGGTGGAACTGGCAGTCCCCGGCGGACAGGTGGACATCGTCGTCCGGGGGAGGCATGTCCCAGCCGTGGTCACACAGCCGCCATTCATCAAGCAGCAATGAACATCAGGATATGAAGCCCATCAAGGTTGACAAGTCAAAGAAATGGGTGGGGGTGTGCATCAGTCCGGCCCTCATCGGTCAATTTGAACTGGAGAATGCGATCGTGGTGGTGATCGACGTATTGCGTGCCACGACGAGCATGTGCGTGGCATTCGGTTATGGAGTCCGGTCCATGATCCCCGTCCTGACGACGGAGGAGGGATTGGAATACAAGCGGAAGGGCTTTCTGATCGCAGGTGAGCGAGACGGGGAACAAGTGGAGGGCTTCGACTTCGGCAACTCCCCGTTTTCATTCATGACGGAGGACATCCGAGGGAAGGACATTGTCATCACCACGACCAATGGCACCAAGGCCATCAAGGCAGCCGTGGCCCTGCATGCGAAGGAAGTGATCATCGGAGCATTTCCGAACCTGACCGTGCTCTGCAATTATTTGATTGAGCGCAACGAGAACATCGTCTTGGTTTGCGCTGCATGGAAGGACAAGCCCAACCTGGAGGACACGATCTTCGCAGGCGCCGTGGTCAATCGGCTTCGGCCTTATTTCCGCCTGTTCGAAGATTCCACGCTGATCGCGGAAGCGCTTTTCCGGTCGGCAAACCGCCGCAAGCGGTATTACCTGCGCAGTTCATCGCACTTCAACCGCCTCTATCACAAGCTCCAGATCCAGAGAGATGTCAAGTATTCCCTCCGCCGCGATACGCACCCAGTGATCCCCAAGCTCTACGGGAATCATTTGGTGGAAATCAATTCTCCTTACGCAATCGAGTACGAGAAGCAAGCCCAAGCGCAGACCCACCATCGGGCACAGGAATCCTTGGAGGGGGTCAAGCCTAGGGAAGAGCAGCTGAATGCAAAGTGACACGGCTTTCCTCCACCCTTGCACGCATATCCATGAATTATCCGCAGCTTATTCTCAAATCCGGACGGGATCGTTCCGTGCGCAATCGCCACCCTTGGATCTTTTCAGGTGCGGCGAAAACCCGCCCTTCCGGAGCCAGGGAGGGTGAAATCGTCGCTGTCGTCACCAATGACGGCGAGGTGCTCGGACTCGGCCATTATGCACCGCAAGCCACATTGATCTGCAGGATGTTTCATTTCGGGGGCCAGGCGGTTCATGTCGACGATGAGTTCTGGGAGTGCAAGCTGCGTGCCGCATGGAAATACCGTGACATTGTTCTCGATTTGAACACCGTTACGGGGTATCGGCTCGTGAATGCGGAGGGAGATGAATTGCCGGGAATCATCATTGACATTTACGGGGAAGCTGCATCCGTGCAGCTTCGTACTGCTGGCACTGTAGCGCTGACGCCGATCATCCATCGATTCCTGGAATCCGAGCTGCACATCGAACACATCTACCTGCGTACAGAGACCAAGGAGGAGGGGGAGGGCAAGTGGATCAAGGGAAACGAGAAAACCCGAACTTTCCGGGAAGGGGCGCTATCTTTCCAAGTGGACATCGCCACAGGGCAGAAGACGGGCTTTTTCCTGGATCAACGCGACAACAAAGCCCTTGTGGCAGGCATGGCCGCCGGGAGACGTGTACTGAACTTGTTTTCTTATACCGGTGCTTTTTCCGTGTATGCCCTCATGGGGGGTGCAGCCTCTGTGGACTCGGTCGATGTCTCCGCTTCGGCTGCGGAACTTGCGATCCGGAACGTGGAGCTGAATTACCCGGAATGCACGGTTCACCAAGCCATTAAGGCCGATGCCTTCAAGTATCTTCAGGAAATGCCGGAGGGTGGTTATGACCTGATCGTACTGGATCCGCCGGCTTTTACCAAGCATATCTCCACTGTGCAGAAAGCCGCACGCGGATACAAGGAGATCAATCTCAAGGCCCTGCAAAAGATTGCCCGGGGGGGATTTCTCTTCACCTTCTCGTGCTCACAACACATTTCCGCAGATTTATTCCGGAAAATCATTTTCGGAGCCGCCGCAGATGCAGGGCGCGAGGTGCGTATCGTCCATCAAATGACACAGGCACCTGACCACCCTGTGAGCATCTACCACCCGGAGGGCGAGTATCTGAAGGGGCTATGCCTCTATGTGGAGTGACGGTGCATCGGGCCGGCTAAGGTTCGCCGCATGGATCGCTGAAGGCGCTCATCCAGGTTCCAGGGTCTCATGGATCAACCACCCCGGCGTGCTGCAAGCCTTGTTTTCCAGGTTGGTTGCAACCCACTGCGCATGATGTCCCAAAGGCAATTTCTTGGCCAATGGATTTCTTTTGGCTGTGGAGCCACGATCCTCTGGACTTGCAGCCCTCACATGACAAGTCCGCCCCACAATGGCATTTCAGTCTGCCATCTCGGCATTTTCTTCGGGCAGTCGGATCGAATAAATGATCTTGCGAAGCGTATCAAACTGAAGATAGGGATAAACCCCCAACAAGGCGTTGATGGCGTCATGCGACTTCAAGCCACGCATCCGCAGGATTTTATACTCTCGCCTAATCTCGAAATCACGCAGCACCTTGCGGTTGATCAAATTGAGATCAAGCAAGACATGAAACAAATCATCGGGCAGGATCTGACGAATCGGATTACTCATAAACTGTACCTTCCTTTAATGAAACTTGGTGAATAAAATAGAAGGTAGAGAAGCATCATAAAGTCTCTAAGTCAATTGAACTTCAATGTCTAAAAAGTAAATCCTATCGTCATGTAAATATTGTTTGAAGAAATTCGATTGATCAGTTCTGGAGAGTAAGAAGACACATCCTGCAAGGAATATAGCAATCTGCGGTCTGCGGACTCTTCATGCGTAAATGCGGCATCAATGTAAAAAGATTTTTGCTTGATTCCAAGCCCCAGTGAGAAAAGCTGCTTTCCGCCAGGCAATGTTTTCACGGCGTTGGTTCCATAATCGAGGTAGCTACGGTAATCCTTCCTCAAGATCGAGCCATAGAAGCCATAGCCGGCCCGTATCCTCCCAGGGCCGAATCGCAATTCTCCGCCGATGCGGGCATTGACAGCACTCGAGAAAATGCTTCGCATCGTCTGATTCTCCGTGCGGAAGCTGTAGTAGGAACTGCTTCCAGGCCTGGCGGAAGTCTTGTACCTCGCGGTGGAATAGTCGGTGTAATCCAAGTCTCCAGAAATGAAACCCTTCTTTCCGAACAAGAAGGCAGTGCCCAGTGTGACCTTGAACGGAGTGGTCAGGTTGTAGCTGAAGTACCCCTCCGGGACATCGTTTTTCTGATACGGGTTTGGGTCTCCGTCCAGGTAGCCGACGATTTCACTGTAGTACTGGTCAGTCATGGAGAGAAGTGTCGGGGTCATGACATTGAGCCCAATACGCACGAAATCTGCAGGCTTGGCAATGCACCCCACACGCAGGTTCAATCCAGACCCTTTGGACACGAATCCATTCGTGAAGGTGGAGGAAGTGTAAGGCGTGCTATCATTCGCCCAAGAATTGTGTAGATTGTGGATGTCACTTTCCTCGAAGACCATGTCCGATTGATACTTCAAGCCCTGAATGCCCACTGTGCCCCCGAAATAAAGCTTGTCATCCACATTGGCGGCAAAACCCATCGTCCATTCATTCATTCGGCCAGATTCGAATTGCGTATAGGACTGCTGGACATTTCCACCGTTGGCAGCACCAATGTAGTTGCCGGAGGGGCCGGAGCTGTCGATCGCATATGCCTGCCATGCCAGTCCGGCGTAGGAATTGTCCATGTTCAGCTCATAGGGGGTGTATCCATTGGCCAACGATGCAAAGTACTGCGTGATGGAGCTTTTCGGGTTGTATGCCGAAATGGAGGTGCTTCTTCCGAGCTGCCCGCCTTGGTTGAATCCGAAGGAGAAGGCATAGGACTTCAAACCCTTTTCGGCCTCCTCCCGTGCTTGGGACTGCCGATTCCACTCCGTGATTCGATCGGAATAGACATAGCCGAGATTGGAAAACCCGAATCTGCTGTAAGGGGTCGCTGCATTCTGGTCGAGGTAGGTGGTGCTGTTCCCGATTAACCTGAGGGCAGGGGTGAACATGAAGTCGCTTCTCCGGTAGAGCGCAAGTCCCGCCGGGTTGGATGTCGTGGAGGAGAAGTCGGCCCCGACCGCCGAGAAGGCTCCCGCAAGCCCGAGGGATCGGGCCGTCCCCATGGGTGCCGGCATCATGTAGCGATAGGCATCCATTTCATTCTGGGTCATCCCCAGATTTGTCAAGCAGAGCAGGCCTAGAGTGAACCCCAATGAGGGTCGCCAAAGATTCATCCCGAATATCGATTAGCGCCCAAGGCCTCTTCCAGCACCCCCGCCACTGGGAGAGGAGAATGAAGGCCTGGGTGAGGATTGAAAATCCCTGGAAGGCGCGGAATATGTAGGCCGACTCGCGGCATTTTCCGTAGAGGGTCGACTGGAACCGCGATCCATGGCGGGGCGAGCCTGGCTTTCAGTCCGCGGGCGGGAGTAGCCATGGTCCATCGTTGGGTGATTGTTGAATGTGTTCGTGGTAGGGCGAGAATTCGTGCCGTTGCTGGAGGGCTGTACGTTTCCGAGGCGCCCGGTAGATGGAATCGGATCGTAGGTCTTGGGATCAGCCCTGGGCGTCACGACCACAGGATAGTTCCCTTGGTAGGGACGGGTGGACCGTGCATTCAGGATAGGCTGATTGCCAGGGCGATCGGCGGTGTTCAAGCTGCTCGGATTGACCCGATGGCTGAAAGTGGTGGCCGATGGGGCTCCTTCGCTTCCAAAGGCATTGCCAAAGTAGCCAATGCCGCCATTGCCTCCATAGAAGCCCATTCCAGGGCAAAGGGCATTTCCACCAAATCCTTGGTACGGGTAACCAAATGCATTGTATCCATTGGAAAACGGTGAACCATACCCGACTGACCATCCGCTCCACGGCTGATTGTACATTTGGAAGGGGGTATAGTAAGGGTTGTATCCGTTCATCCCCCAGTTTGAGGTCCAGGCATAGCTGGGGCCATTGTAAAAATAGGGGTCATACCACCAGGGTCGGTTGTTATAGACCGAGTTCCAGGTCGGTGTTCCGATCGCATAATAAGGGTCATAGGAATAATAAGGATCGAAATAATTCCAAGACGTGGAGTTGAAACGGCGCACTTGACGGGAATAATAGTAGTCATCGTCTGCGTATGGCCTGACCGTGGAGGCACTGCCTTCCGTTTCTCCATTTTTCTCGGCAAGGCCACGATCATAGCTTCCCTCGGGGTTGGAAGCATTTTCTGGATTCTCCCTCACGTCCATTGCCCTTGCTGTTTGGGCTTGGGCCCGCGCCTGGGCCATGGCCTTCTGGTCGGCTTTCTGGTCTTGCTGATTGTAATAGACATCATCCACTTCCGTACCAGCAGAGATCATCTGGGTTCCCGAACAGCCTGACAGCACCACGGCTGTGAAGCCCATCACCATCATCATACGTGTTTTCATAACCCTGCTCTCATTTATTGCTTTCACGATTCTACGATTCTGTATAGATTTGGCACTCTTTGCACTGCTGTATTTATACGTTGTAAATATACATCCTCAGCAGCCATCTGTAAAAATAAGCAAAAATTATTCCATCCCGAATCCGCATCATGTCGCACAAGCTTCCTACACGAGCAGAGGACTATTCCCAATGGTACATTGAGATCGTCAAGCGTGCTGAACTGGCACAGAATTCACCCACCAGGGGTTGCATGATCATCCGACCCTATGGGTACAGCATCTGGGAGAGGATGCAGGCTCAGCTGGATGGGATGTTCAAGGAGACGGGACACGTGAATGCCTATTTCCCATTGCTGATCCCGAAGTCATTCCTCAGCCGCGAGGCCGCCCATGTGGAGGGTTTCGCCATGGAATGCGCTGTGGTGACGCACCATCGTCTGCGCAGGAATGCGGAAGGAACGGGCGTGGAGGTCGATCCTGAGGCGAGGCTGGAGGAGGAGTATGTCATTCGCCCCACCTCGGAGACGATCATTTGGGATACTTACAAGGATTGGATACAGTCGTACCGCGACCTTCCTCTGCTGATCAACCAGTGGGCCAATGTCATGCGCTGGGAAATGAAGCCCCGGCTCTTCCTGCGCACCGCCGAGTTTCTCTGGCAGGAGGGGCACACCGCCCATGCGACTGCGGAGGAGGCCGTGGAGGAAACCATGCGGATGCTGGAAGTCTATGTCCGCTTTGCGGAGGAATTCCTTGCAATCCCTGTGATTCGCGGCCTTAAGCCTGCCCACGAGAAGTTTCCCGGCGCGGAAGACACCTATTGCATCGAAGCCATGATGCAGGACGGCAAGGCACTTCAGGCAGGAACGAGCCATTTCCTCGGGCAGAATTTCGCGAAGGCATTTGACGTGACCTTCCTGGACCTGAAGAATGACCGCCACCATGTGTGGGCGACCTCCTGGGGGGTGTCCACCCGTCTCGTCGGTGCATTGATCATGGCGCACAGCGACGACGATGGCCTGGTGTTGCCTCCGACTGTGGCACCTTATCAGGTGGTGATCGTTCCCCTCGCCAACAAGCCCGAGGAGAAGGAGGTCGTCGGCAATGCAGTCCGCAACCTGGAGGCCCATCTGAAAGACCACGGCATCCGTGTCAAGGTGGATGATGACGAGAGCAAGCGTCCCGGCTGGAAATTTGCCGAATGGGAACTCAAAGGGGTGCCTGTCAGGATCGTAATCGGTGCCCGGGACCTTCAAGGCAGGGTGCTCGAGGTGGCCCGCCGCGACACGAAGACAAAGGAGGTCGTCCCGATAGAGGGATCGCTCACCTATCTTCAGAACTTGCTCTCGGACATTCAGAAGAGCCTCTTCGATCGTGCCCGGGCGCATCGCGAAGCGAACCTGCACCGTGTGGATGATTATGCACGGCTGAAGGAGATCATCGACAGCCCGAATGGCGGGTTCGTCTATGCGCACTGGGACGGAACCCGCGAGACGGCGGAGGCAATCAAGGAGGAAACCAAGGCGACGATTCGCTGCATCCCCCTGGATGGTGAGAAAGAGGAAGGCAAGTGCATCTATTCAGGCAAGCCTTCGTCGCAGCGGGTGATTTTCGCGAAGGCCTATTGATCCAAGGATGCAAAGCGTTGCGGGTTCCGGGTTCACACCAATGCCCGGCACCTGTATGGTTCTGAGAGCATCTCCCCGAAGCAGATGCGCGCTACTTCCCTGTCCATCGGCTGGCCATCCGAAGCGGGCTTGGCAAAGGAAGCCAGAACGCGTACGAGATGGGCTGCGGGGTGGAAACCCCAGAGCTGGGCGTTATGGTGAGCCCTCGCCATGATGACGTGTGCCACCGCTCCAAGAGAATTTCCACCCTGCCACTTGTCGGGGTTTACTGGAACCCGGAGTCCTGCCGCCCATGGCCGGAAAGCCCAGCCCAACCGCCCTGCCCTAGGATGGCGTCTGCTCGGGAGCTGTCGGGGGCCGAGGATCCCGATTTTGAGGAGGGTCTGGTCCTTGTATTCAATTCAATTGCTTGAGAGGCAGGGCATCTGCCGTTGTATTTCTGCCCCCAAACATACCCGAATCCTGAATCTCCCATTTCCCCTACCTTTGCCCCCCGATTCAATAAAAGACGCTTATGATCTCCATTGACGGCCTCGCCGTAGAATTTTCCGGCCATGCGCTCTTCAGCGATGTCTCCTTCGCCATCAATCCCGGCGACAAGATCGCACTGATGGGCAAGAATGGCGCAGGCAAGTCCACCCTCATGAAGATCATCGCGGGGGTAAACAAGCCGACAAGGGGTTCCGTGCGGGCACCCAAAGGCTCTGTGATCGCCTACTTGCCGCAGCACCTGCTCACGGAAGACACTTGCACGGTGTTCGAGGAGACCTCCAAGGCATTTTCGCAGGTCATCGGGATGAAGTCCGAGATGGATCGCCTGAACCGCGAGCTTGAAACACGCACCGATTATGATTCCGAGGAATACATGGCCATCATCGAGAAGGTCACCGACCTCGGCGAGAAGTTTTACACCATCGAGGACAGCAGCTTCGATGCGGAGGTGGAGATGGCCCTGAAGGGGCTGGGCTTCCGCAGGGAGGATTTCAATCGTCTGACCGCGGAGTTCAGTGGCGGGTGGCGGATGCGCATTGAGCTGGCCAAGATATTGCTCCAGAAGCCGGACCTGATCCTGATGGATGAGCCGACGAACCACTGCGACATCGAGTCCGTGATGTGGCTGGAGGATTTCCTCGTGAACAAGTCCAATGCCGTGATGGTGATTTCCCACGATCGCGCCTTCATCGACCGCATCACCAACCGCACGATCGAGGTGACGATGGGCAAGATCTATGACTACAAGGCCAACTACTCGCATTACCTCCAGCTGCGGGAGGAGCGGAGGTCCCACCAGCTCAAGGCTTGGAAGGAACAGCAGAAGTTCATCGCGGAAACCACGGAATTCATCGAGCGGTTTCGCGGCACCTATTCGAAGACCCATCAGGTGAACTCCCGCGAGCGGATGCTGGAGAAGCTGGAGCCCATCGAGATCGACGAGATCGACACGTCGGCACTCAAGCTGCGGTTCCCGCCCGCCCAGCGTTCAGGCGATACCCCCGTGACCGTGAAGGACTTGACGAAGTGCTATGGCGACCATGTGGTGTTCCAGAATGCAAACATGGCCATCGGCAGGGGAGAAAAGGTCTCCTTCGTGGGGCGGAATGGCGAGGGCAAATCGACGATGATCAAGGCCATCATGGGCGAAATCGACTTCGAAGGCACCTGCGAACTGGGGCACAATGCCAAGGTGGGCTATTTCGCGCAAAATGGGGCGGCACTGCTCGATCCTGACCTGACGGTATTCCAGACCGTGGACCAGATCGCCAGAGGGGAAATCCGCACCCAGATCAAAAACATCCTCGGGCGGTTCATGTTCAGCGGCGATGACATCGAGAAGAAAGTCGGCCTCCTGTCCGGCGGCGAGAGGACCCGCCTCGCGATGGTGAAGCTGCTCTTGGAACCTGTAAACGTACTGATCCTGGACGAACCCACCAATCACCTCGACCTGAAGTCCAAGGACGTGCTGAAAGAGGCCCTCCTGGATTTTGACGGGACGCTGATCCTCGTCTCTCACGACCGGGACTTCCTGCAAGGCCTGTCGCAGAAGGTCTTCGAGTTCAAGGACAAGCGTGTGATCGAGCATTTTGAGACCATCGACGAGTTTCTGTCCCGGAATCGGATCGAGCACTTGAAAGAGATGGATTTGAAGCGCTGAGGGTGGGAGTTTTTCGACCGGGCCGGGTCAATGAACCTCCAGCATCTGGGAAGTGCAGGACCTATTGGATGTGTTGGGGAGGAGAGGGCAAGGCAAGGATGAAGGATCTGTCCCACATCGGGGAAGTGCGGCATCCGCTCTGCCTTCCTGCAAATTGCAGGCGCGTACGTGAGAGGAGATGAAATCTTGAGTGGAGGGAAATCCTGCCTTGCAC
>JBJOPY010000025.1:0-8964 GCA_046050405.1 Bacteroidota bacterium
CAATGCCTCGAACATCCAGGTGCTGGAGGGGCTGGAGGCGGTCAGGAAGCGGCCTGCCATGTACATTGGGGACATTGGCGTTCGCGGCCTGCACCACCTGGTGTATGAGGTGGTGGACAACTCCATCGACGAGGTGATGGGTGGCTATGCCACCGACATCCTGGTCACGATTCAGAAGGACAATTCCATCAAAGTCCGGGACAATGGCCGGGGCATCCCCGTGGACATGCATGAGAAGGAGGGCAAGAGTGCCCTGGAGGTCGTCATGACCGTGCTCCACGCCGGCGGAAAGTTTGACAAGAACTCTTACAAAGTCTCCGGCGGTCTCCACGGGGTGGGCGTGAGCTGCGTGAATGCGCTGTCCAACCCCTGCCTGGTTCGGGTGCACCGCGACGGGAAAATCTATCAACAGGAATACAGCTGCGGTATCCCGAAGTATGATGTACGCGTCGTGGGCGAGACCACCGAGCGGGGCACGGAGACCACCTTCTGGCCCGATGGGGAAATCTTCACCACCACGGAATACAAGTTTGATACACTTGCCTCGCGGATGCGGGAGCTCGCCTTCCTGAATGCAGGCGTGCGGATCACCCTCACCGACGAGCGTGAGGAGGTGGAGATTCGCGACGATGACGGCAACATCACCTATTCCGGGCCGCTGCAGAAGCACTACCATAGCGAGGGTGGCATCAAGGAATTCGTGCAATTCCTCGACCAGAGCCGCGAACCCCTCCATCCGGAGCCGATCTACATCAGCGGCAGTGACGATGCCGGGACGGTTCCCGTGGAGGTGGCGCTGCAATACAACCGCAGCTATACCGAGAACCTGCACAGCTATGTGAACAACATCAACACGCATGAGGGCGGCACCCACGTCTCAGGCTTCAAGAAAGCCCTGACCCGCAGCATGAAAAACTACGCTGACAAGACAGGGGCCACCCAGAAACTGAAATTCGAGATTTCGGGAGACGACTTCCGCGAAGGGCTGACCTGCGTGATCTCGGTCAAGGTCCCCGAGCCACAATTCGAAGGGCAGACCAAGACCAAGCTCGGGAACAGCGATGTCGGCAGCTACGTGGAGTCCATCGTCTACAAAGCCCTGAACGATTACCTCGAGGAGAATCCCAAGGTTGCACAACTCATCATCCAAAAGGTGATCCTCACAGCCGAGGCCCGCAATGCCGCCAAAAAGGCGCGTGAACTCGTTCAGCGGAAGAACACCCTGGTCGGAGGAGGACTTCCCGGGAAGCTGGCCGACTGCAGCAGCCGGAAGCCGGAGGAATGCGAGCTCTACCTCGTGGAGGGCGACTCGGCCGGCGGATCTGCCAAGCAGGGCCGCAACCGCGCCTTCCAGGCAATCCTCCCCTTGCGGGGCAAGATCCTGAACGTCGAAAAGGCGCATCCCTCCCGGATCTATGAGAACGAGGAGATCAAAAACATGATCACGGCACTCGGGGTCTCCGGCATCGGCGTTACAGAGGAGTTGAACATGGACCGCCTGCGCTATCACAAGATCATCATCATGACGGACGCGGACGTGGACGGATCACACATCCGTACCCTGATCCTGACCTTCTTCTATCGTTACATGAAGCCACTGATCGAGGCGGGCTATCTCTTCATTGCCTCCCCCCCCCTCTATCAGGTGCGCAAGGGAAAACAATCGAAGTATTGCTGGACAGAGGCCGAGCGCGCCACCCTGATCGATGAAATGGGAGGCATGGACAAAGTGGTGATACAGCGCTACAAGGGTCTCGGTGAGATGAATCCCGAGCAGCTATGGGAGACGACCATGGATCCCGAGTTCCGCACCCTTCAGCGCGTCACCGTCGATAGCGCAGCTGACGCAGACTGGGTATTTTCCATGCTGATGGGCGATGAGGTTCCGCCACGCCGGGAGTTCATCGAGCAGAATGCAAAATACGCCAACATTGACGCCTGAGCAGGCGGGGTTCATCGACTGTGGGAGAATGCCAGGGGTTCAATGCCTCTGGCATTCTGCATTTTCACGCCTTCCTCCCTACAGTGGCAAATAGGCGCAGGGAGGCCCTGCACGCCTGCTGAAGCAGGAAAAAAATTATCCACACCTACATTTCACTGAATCTTAGCAGATTGAATTTGATTTTGTGGATTTATTTTATATCTTCGAATTGGTGATGCTTGAACACGGGTTTCGAGGCATGCTTGCCCCAGTCTTTTCCCCGTGAAGGCAGCCAAGGCATTCCAAACAATTTGATGACCTAAAACAACAAAACGCTATGCAAGTGCTACATGAATTGATCCACGCCATGGCCAAGGAGGAGAAGCGGCTCTACAGCCTCCATGGCCGCAACAGCCGCTTCATGCAGATTTACAAAGGCTATCTCGAGGCTCCGGCCTACGACAAGGGCTTGGACCGTGAGCTGTACCGGAAACATTTTTCCAGCTTCAGCAAAGCCTTCTATTCCATGCAGAAGAACGACCTCCTCGATGACATCCTGGCGGTCTTGCTGGAGTACAGCAACTCAAGCCAAGATGATTTCAGCATCCACCGCCACCGGGGAAAATATGAGGTACTGATCTACAAAGGCTTCCATGACCAGGCACTGAGCTATATCCGTGCCGCATTGGAATCTGCGGACAAGCTCGGCAAGCCCCGGGTCACGCTGCGGATACTGGAGGACCTGAGAGACACCCTTTCGCGCAGCACCTCGGCCACTTGGAAGGAATTTTCTGACACCGTCAGCCGCATTGAGGAGCTCCAATCCAGCCTGCAATCAAATAAAGCCTTGGAGCCCCTCCAGATGCAGCTTAACATACTGATCAACAGCCACCTCCATAAATCCGACGACGAGGTCAACCTCCAGAGCCTCGCCCATGAGACCGTGTCCAGGATCAGGGATGTCGCAGGGGAATACCCGACCTCCGAGTCAAAAGCCGCTGCTTTCTGGTCGGAATACCAGTATAGCAAAGCCTTCGAGGACAGTGACCAACTCCACCGCCGCTTGATCGCGCTGGAAAAGCAGGCAGTGAAGGAATCCTATCCCAAGGATGTGCGGCTCCAGGCTGTCAATCTCCTCTTGGAATCCGCCCTCGAATGCGGCGATTTCCTGCTCATCAATGGGCTGATCTACAAGACCCAGAGGGAACTCGAGGGGCTGACACCCCGGCAACGACGCGAATTTCTCCCCAAGTTTCTGGAGCTCAGCAGCATTTATCATTTCTACGAAAACGACCTCCCACTTGCACTTCGGGAAATCAGCGAATTGATCAGGATGGAAGACCATCCCACGGAGGATTTGATGCGCTACTACTTCCACAAGATCTATATCCAGGTCGCAGCGACGATTCCGCGAGGTGCCAGTGAAACCATCTTGGAAATGACGGAGCGCATCCCCAGGACGGACCAGGATCCGCAGGTCCATCTGGCCCAGCTTATCGTTGCTGTCGGACACAACCAACGTGAAGAAGCCCTCGTTCTCCTGCAGAAGTTCCGCACCCTCCTGCGCAAGCGTCCCGATGGCCGTAAATTCAGCCACTACCGTCTGTTCCTGGACATGCTCCAGAGGTTCCTGAACAAGAAGCAGGTTCCGTCCCAGGAGATTCACACGCTCGAGACGGAGTGGCGGGATTTGCTGAAGCTGGACCTGTGGATGAAATCCAGGCAGGACAATAGTTTCTACTACAATTCGATCCTGGACTACTGGCAGGGGCGGAAGAAGATCCTGAATTTCTGAGAATGATGCAGGCGCCGACGGGCTGATCCATGGTTCCAGCCCCTGATGCGGACTTCTGGTCCAGGTCAACCCCTCACATAAACCTCGCCACCCTTCTCCACAAACTCCTTCGCCTTCTCCTCCATGCCCCTGGCAAGCACTCCGTTCTCCCCTACACCGACCTTCATGGCATAGTCCCGCACATCCTGTGTGATCTTCATCGAGCAGAAATGCGGCCCGCACATCGAGCAGAAATGCGCGACCTTGGCATTTTCGCTCGGCAGTGTCTCGTCATGATATTGGCGGGCGGTGTCCGGGTCGAGGCTGAGGTTGAACTGATCCTCCCAGCGGAACTCGAACCTTGCCTTGCTCATGGCATTGTCGCGGACTTGGGCCCCGGGGTGTCCCTTGGCGAGGTCGGCAGCATGTGCAGCGATCTTGTAGGCGATCACGCCTTGCTTCACATCCTCGCGGTTGGGAAGCCCGAGGTGTTCCTTGGGGGTCACGTAGCAGAGCATCGCCGTGCCAAACCAGCCGATCATCGCCGCCCCGATGGCACTGGTGATGTGGTCGTACCCGGGTGCAATGTCGGTGGTGAGCGGCCCCAGGGTGTAGAATGGAGCCTCATGGCAGATTGCGAGCTGCTTCTCCATGTTTTCCCGGATCATGTGCATCGGCACATGGCCGGGCCCCTCGATCATCACTTGCACATCGTGTTTCCACGCGACCTGGGTGAGTTCGCCGAGGGTCTCGAGCTCTGCAAATTGGGCGGCATCGTTGGCATCGGCGATGGAGCCAGGGCGGAGGCCATCCCCGAGGGAGAACGCCACGTCATAGGCCTTCATGATCTCGCAGATTTCCTCGAAATGGGTGTAGAGGAAATTCTCCTGGTGGTGGGCGAGGCACCACTTGGCCATGATGGAGCCGCCGCGGGAGACGATGCCCGTGACGCGATGGGCGGTGAGGGGCACGTAGCGCAGCAATACGCCGGCATGGATGGTGAAATAATCGACCCCTTGCTCGGCTTGCTCGATCAATGTGTCCCGGAAAATCTCCCAGGTGAGGTTTTCAGCCTTGCCGTTCACCTTCTCGAGGGCCTGGTAGATGGGCACCGTGCCGACGGGCACGGGCGCGTTGCGGATGATCCATTCCCGGGTCTCGTGGATGTTCCTGCCCGTGCTCAAGTCCATGATGGTGTCTGCTCCCCAGCGAATGCCCCAGACCATCTTCTCGACCTCCTCCTCAATGCTGCTGCTCACGGCGGAGTTGCCGATGTTCGCATTGATCTTCACGAGGAAGTTCCGGCCGATGATCATGGGTTCGCTCTCGGGGTGGTTGATGTTGCTGGGGATGATGGCGCGTCCACGGGCGACCTCGTCACGGACGAACTCGGCGGTGATGTGGTGCCGCAGGGCTGCCCCGAAGCCCTCCCCGGGATGCTGCTTGCGCAATTCGGCGTTGTAGGCATCGATCCTCTGGTTCTCGCGGATGGCGACAAATTCCATTTCCGGGGTGATGATCCCCTTGCGGGCATAGTGCATCTGGGATACGTTTCTGCCTGGCTTGGCACGCAGGGGGTTGGGAATGTGCGGGAAGCGGATCGCATCGACCTTGGGCTCATTGGCCCGCTTCTGGGTGAATTCGGAGGAATGGCCACCGAGGCGCTCGACATCTCCGCGCTGCTCGATCCAGGATTGGCGCAGGGGTTCCAGTCCCTTGTAGATGTCGATTTCCGCATGGTGGTCGGTGTAGGGACCCGAGCAGTCATAGACGTAGAGGGGTTGGTTCGGCTCGCCGTTCTCGCTGAGCCCGCCGGGAGAGTCACGCTGCGTGATCTTGCGCATCGGAACCTTCAGGTCGCCGACATAAACCTTCTCCGAGCCAGAGATCGGGCCGGTGGTAATGCCCTTGACCTGGACAGTCCTGGGCGACTTGCCATTGCCTTCCTCCGAATGTGAACCGTTTTCCTTGATCATAAAATGTGATGGGGTCACGCAGACCGATTTTAGTCCAAAACGCATGAACAGGGAATGGCGACCGTTTCCGAATTTCCTCCCGCCAGCATGACCTGAATCCGAAATGATAGGTACATCGGTATGGGCTCGGAGCGGCCAGGGCACCCCTTGTCCCTGCGAGGGCGAAGGTAAGGATTTTTCCGGATGCAGTGGGACCGGCCTTCACTCGGTATCAGCGGATGGATGGCCCATCTTGCAGCAGGCAGCATCCGGCTCACCCATGCACCCAGACCAAAACGGCAGGGAGCGACAGGGGCAGGAAGCAAACGAAGACGCAGGCCGAGATGAGCAATGGAATCCGGCGCTCGGGAAGCCCCGCCGGATTCCACAGCAAATCCAGCCGTGGCAGGAATCGATAAGCCCAGATCTCCATGAACAGGAACGGCACCCAGACGACCGAATGCATCAGCATCATCAGGAGAATGTTTCCGAGCACTTGGGCCGGTGAGTCATTCTGGTCATGAACACCATAAAACGTTTCCCAGATCGCGGCAAAGGCCAAAAAACAGAGGATCCCCGCTGCCATGGCCACATAGACGAAATTGGTGCGCTGCTTCTTCCACCAATCAAGGGATTGAATCGAGGGATGTCTCATCTGGCTCAAAGTCCTAAGCGTAGGCAAATCTACGGGTATTCCATGTCCCCGCAGGAATTTACATCGGAAGCTGGGCGCCTCCGCCAGGCCGATTCACACGAGAATGCCCCGGAGGCACAGGCCCCATTGGGATGGAGGGGGAAATGTCCTGAAACCCGGATACAGGCGCCGGGAGTCCTTCCAGGTCTCAGGAGGATGGATGGTCGGTGATTCCAAGGGTGGGATGGGCTTCTGCCATCCATCCTGCATCCCCCTGCAGGTGAGAGCCCCTCCCCTTCCGGAAAGGCAAGTACCCATGAAGCCTCCAGGCCCGCCGCATCCTTCGGCGAAACCCTTCACACGAACACCTGCCCCCCGCAACTCGACCCCAACCCCGCAGTACAGCCGTAACAATGCTGGTCCACGACAATGTGCCGATTCTCCAGAGCCTCAAAGTCGAAGTCCCGGAGATGCCTGGATTTGCACCCGACCTGGATGTCCAGCATTTGATTGAAGTCGCAGTCATAAAGGTAGCCGTCCCAGGAAATGCTCAATGTATTTCTGCACATCACGCCCAGGGCGGCCGCCGGGTTGAAGGCATGGATGAGCCTGTCCATGTATTCGGCATAGTTCCCGCTCACCAGCAGGTAGTCCAGGAATCGGCTGATCGGCATGTTCGTGATCACGTACAGGTGGTCGAAGGAGATGCCGTGGCTGGCCGAGAGCGCCTTCTTGTAGTCGGCTTCCAGCTCGGCTTGTGGGCCGGGGAGGATGGCACCCGTGGGGTTGTACACCAGGCTGAGTTGCAGCCCTGACCCCTCCATTCCGTAGCCCACTGCATTGAGCCTTCTCAGTGCCTCGATACTCTTCTGGAACACCCCGTCACCCCGCTGACGGTCGGTGCGCAGCGCCGTGTAATGCGGCAGGGAAGAGACGACCTCCACCCTGTGCCTCGCGAAAAACGCCGGAAGGTCATGGTATTGCTTGTTGGCGAGGATGATGGTGAGGTTGCATCGCACCAGGATGCGCTTGCCCAAGGCTGCCAACTCTTCCACAAACCATCTAAAATGCGGGTTCATCTCGGGCGCGCCACCCGTAATGTCCACCGTCGGGATGTCATGACGGGCAAGGATGTCGAGGCAGAGCCGCATGGTTTCCTCGGTCATGATCTCCTTGCGGTCCGGGCCTGCATCCACATGGCAATGCTTGCAGGTTTGATTGCACATCTTGCCCACATTCACCTGGAAAATGTCGATCCCTGTGGGTCGCAGGGGATCCAGGCCAATGGTGGCAAGGCGTTGGGAAAACTTCTCGCGGCCGTCTTCGTTGAGCCGGAGGAGCTGCGCCTTGCTGCTGGACAGGGCATGGCCCTGGGCGAGCAGGGACTTCATCACATCATCACCTTTTTCGCATGCCCCATCATCTGCGTCGCATGCACCAGGGAGGCCCCCCCGCGAATGGCGGCTGCCACATGCACAGCCTCCATCAACTGCTCCTCCGTGCAACCCTTTTCCAACGTGTCATGGGTGTACGCGTCGATGCAATAGGGACATTGGACGGCATGGGCGACTGCAAGGGCAATCAAGGCCTTTTCACGCGCCGTCAAGGCCCCCTCCTTGAACACTTCTCCGTAATAGTCGAAGAATTTGTCGGCAAGGGTCTTGTCAAACTCCCCGATATCGCCGAATTTCTTTAAATCCTCTGGCTTATAGTACGTCTCCATGTCTTTCTATCAACTCTTCGCGCCTTGATCCCAAAACAGGGCAAACCATCAGGGTCTGTCCCTCCCCCATCCTGTGGCGGTCGAGGCGAAGATAAGCCAATTCCGCGAACCCCAGGCCGGAAATTAAGCATCGGATCCAAAGGCCGATAGGCGATGTCACCTAGAGATTCGCACCTGCCGATTAGCATGGACTCCCCGGGCGCAACTGCGCCCGATGCTGTCCCTGCCCTTGCCGAAAAAGCCGGGTTCGTGCCCGGCCATCTCCTTCCTGAACAAATCTTTCGCAGGATGTTGACCGTCTGGTCAAAAAGTGTAATATTGTTCGTGAGCAGGATGACTATTTTTTTGGTTCAACAACAGAGCAGCCATTTCCGCCCATTTTTAATGCATCGCTCCCCCATGATTGCGGACGGGAGTGGCCCAGAATATCCAGCGTGATCCTGATGCAATGAAAACACTGAATGACATCACCCTTTCCATCCAGCAGGGGAAGCTATCCGCTGCGCTCGAGGCACTTTCCAGGTTGGTTCAGGAGAAGCTCCCGGACCAGCTGGACCTCCGGAACTCCGTGATCACCCTGCTCGCACGGTACAACCAACTCCAAAGCAAGCGTGTCCGGGGCCTTGTGGCGGACGGAGAGGCTCAAATCTCAGAAAACCAGCTCGTCTTCGCCGCCCTCGAAATGATCGAGATCCTGCGTGAGGAATTGAATGGCGTGGAGCTGCCTGCCGCCACTCCTGCGCCACAGGAGGATCACCGCACCCGAATCCTGTTTTTTGCAGCCAACCCCATGGGGAATGGGCAGCTCAACCTTGGGCGGGAAATCCGGGAAATCGAAACCTCATTGGCACGCGCCAAACTGCGCGACCGGTTCGAGTTCATCCAGGCCCATGCGACACGCCCCAAGGACTTCTTGCGCCGCATCCTGGAGGTCCAGCCTGAATTCGTACACTTCTC
>JBJOPY010000026.1:0-11133 GCA_046050405.1 Bacteroidota bacterium
TGCCCGACCATCCTCTCCGCAGCCTTCAGTACCAAATCGACCGCCTGGGGAATCGTCATGAAGAACCGCGTCATTTCAGGGGTGGTGATCGTGATGGGCCCACCCTTGGCGATCTGCTGCTTGAACATCGGGATCACGGAACCCGCAGATCCGAGCACATTTCCGAAGCGAACGCAGCCAACCTGGATCTCGCTGAAACCGACCGGGGCATTCACGATCAGGCGTTCACTCAGTAGCTTCGTTGCGCCCATGGTGTTGATCGGGTTGACGGCTTTGTCGGTACTGATCCCGATCAACTTCTGTACACCGTGCGTGATGGCCGCATCCACTACGTTTTGGGTACCGATCACATTGGTGTGCACCGCTTCATAGGGGTTGTATTCGCAGAGCGGGACATGCTTGAGCGCCGCTGCATGGAAGACGTAGTCCACCCCTTCCATCGCACGTCCCAGCCGGTCGCGGTCGCGAATGTCCCCGAGCAGATTCCGCAACAAGGGAGAAGCAAGATCCTGGCTTAGCCGCCAGTGTCCTGTCTCATCGTTGTCCAGTACCCGCACCCGCTTCGGCTCATGAATGATCAATTGCCGTACGATCTCTGAGCCGATGGAGCCACATCCTCCCGTGACCAGTATGTCCTTCCCTTCAAAAATGTTCATCCGTAGCCTATGCATCATGCCGATAACTGCGACATTGCAGCTTCCAGGTGCTGCGCCACCCATTCCATCTGCGCCTCTGAAATCGATGTAAAAAACGGGAGGATGATGGTTTCCCTGCTCAAGCGTTCTGCTACAGGAAACATCCCCTCATGGTAGCCATAGTCACGCCGATAAAACTCCTGCAAGTGAATGCAGGGCGAGAAATAAGCCTTGCTCTGCACACCATTGGCATTCAGGAGATCCAGCAGGGGATCGCGTAGGTGCTCCTCCACCCGGATGGCGAACACAAACCAGCTATGCGAGGGCTGATCCCAGCCAATCGGCAAACGCACCCCAGGTATGCGCCGGAGCAGTCCGGTGTAGTGAATCGCCTTCGCCCTGCGCAGAGACATGATCTCGGGCAGCTTCTTCATCTGCTCCACCCCTATGGCAGCCGTGACCTCGCTGATGCGGTAATTGTAGCCCAAGCGGACATGCGTAAGCCATTGCATGTCGGTGGCACGGCCTTGATTCCGTGCGCTCAGGCAGAATTCATAGATCCCGCGATCATTGGTCACGATCATCCCGCCTTCGCCAGTGGTGATCTGCTTGTTCGGGTAAAAACCGTAAACCGCCACATCGCCGAATGTTCCTACACACTGTCCACGGTAGGTGGCCTGGATGGCTTCGCAGGCATCCTCGATCACATGGAGGCCGTGCTTGCGTGCGATGGCCATGATCGGATCCATTTCTGCGCTTTCTCCGAAAACGTGAATCGGCAGGATCGCCTTGGTTCGGGGTGTAATCGCGGCCTCGATCCGTCGCGGATCAATGTTGAAAGATTCCTCGTCGGCATCGACGAAGACTGGGCTCGCTCCTTCGAACAGAATGCAGTTGCTGCTAGCGACGAAGGAGAATGGCGAGGTGATCACTTCATCCCCGGATCCTAGCCCGAGGGCCTTCACTGCGAGATGCAACCCCGATGTACCACTATTGACCGCCAATGCGTATTTGACAGAGATTGCTTTTGCGAATAGTTCCTCAAACTCAGCCGTCCTGGGTCCCAAGGCAAGGCGATCCGATCTCAGGACTGCGGTCACTGCATCGATTTCCTCCTGTCCCATGTAGGGCTGTGACAGAGGTACAATCATGAGCGTTCCCTCGCGACATGTGCCGGCTGTCCATAGGCAATGACATTCGGAGGAATATCCTTGTTGACCAGACTGAAGGCACCGATGATGCTGTTTTCTCCGATGGTTACGCCGGGCAGGACCACAGAATGGGTCCCAATGCAGGCCCCCTTCCCGATCGTGACCTTTCCCTGTTTGCCATCGATCGTACTCATGGAGTAGATGGAGCAGTGTGACCCGATCTGCACCTCATCGCCGATTTCCACTTCATGCCGTGCGTTGATGTAGGTGAATGCGCCGATATCCGTGCGCCTGCCCAATTTCAGGCCGGCGACGCCTTGTACCACCCAGTTCCATTTTGTGGGTTTGCCTTCCTCGATCTGGGGGGGGTGCCAGTCCTGAAAACGATCATCTGCCATCCTAGTAGGTGATCTTCTTCTGGATCAGGCGCTTGTCCAGATCGACAGTGGAGAGTACGTCCACGATGCGGTGGCCGGCATTTCCGTCACCGTATGGATTGACAATATTCTGGAGCCCGTCCGAAAACTCATCGGAGATGACATGATCGATGGCTTTTTCGATTTCATGGCGATCGTGCGGCACATCCACGACATTGCCTGCACGCTCACGGCCTTCCTGACGGATGCCGATGTTCACGACGGGAATCTTGAAGGAGGAGCTCTCGATGATGCCGCTGCTGCTATTTCCGATCATGACTGAGCAATGGTTCATCAAACTCAGGAATTCCCGATGTGGAATCGAAGCGAAAACATGATTGCCGGGATCGCCTTTGATTCGTTCCAGCTGGGCGATGATCTGCAGTCCACCTGCATCAGAATTTGGATAGACGAAGACCTTCTCCACGTCAAATGCATCCAACGCAGCCAATGTCTCGGCAAACTGATCGCCCGCAATTTCTGACTCGGTGGTCACCGGGTGCTGCAAAACCAGAAACCATGGACGGTCCTCGGGAAGGTTGAACCGGCGTGCCAGTTTCGAGCGGCTAAGGGAGGTGACATTGAGGATGGTGTCGAGCGCAGGTGCCCCTACAGTATGGATTCTCCAATCCTCCTCGCCCATTTTGCGGATTCTCTCTGCGCTGGCGGGTGTCGCTGCGAAGTGGATGGAGGCCATCTTCGTGACTGCATGGCGCGTGGATTCATCCGTCCCGCCCCGTGTCACGTCCCCGCCATGGATGTGGGCGATCGGGATGTTCAGATACAGGGCAGCGATGGAGCCCGCCAGCACCTCGGAGCGATCCCCCAGCAAGAGCAAAATGTCTGGATGGTATTTCGACAGCACTTTTGTCATTCCGCGAATTCCATCCGCCATGGCATAGGCCATTCCCTTGCCGCTATCCTCCAGCGGATGCATCGGTACACGTCCGATAATCGGGAATCCTGCACCTTCGATCGCTTTCACGCTCATGCCAAACATGGCTTCGAGGTGCATTCCTGTGACGAGGACTTGAAGTTCGAGGTCTGGGTGTTGCTGGATAGCTTCCATGACGGGACGGAGAAGACCAAATTCAGCTCTTGTTCCTGTTAGTACGCAGATTTTTCTTTCACTCATTTCTTGGTTCCAAAATTGAACAACTCAAAATTAATGAAACCACCCCGGCCAATGAAAGAAAAAACAATCGAGAGCTCGCTCCTTTGTTCGTGCATGCCCGGAGGAAGGCATGGCATCCTATTCCAGCATTTCCCATGTGATGATGGTGTCTGCATGGATGTCAATTTTTGCCCTTTTTCCCCTCAAATCTTGTAATTTCTGGGGAGGAATGCCTGTTCCAGGTCTTTTTATCTCCAGCATTTCCATGGTCAGGCAAGTCCCGGCAGCGATATCCACTGCGGCTGCGACACTCTTGCGTGCTGCATCCATGATCCGCAACTCACTCGCGTTGGGCACCTTGTCTCCGCTTCCCATGATTTTCTCCACGCTGCGGATCATTTCCACCATTTTTTTCAATTCCGATGGCTCAAGCGATGCCTTGTGGTCCGGCCCATCCATATTCCTATCCAAGGTAAAGTGCTTCTCGATCACACACGCCCCTGCCGCCACAGCCAGGAGGGGAACCAGGATTCCGTCCGTATGGTCGCTGTATCCTATGAGGCAACCCAAGGCGTCTGCCATCGTCGCCATCGCCCTGAGATTAACCTCTTCCTCTGGGCATGGGTAGTTGGTCGTACAATGCAGTACGACTAGGCCGGGATCCCCCACCTCCCGAATGGCATTCACAGCGTCCCGGCATTCATCCATGACAGACATCCCTGTAGAGATGAACATCGGCAGACCCTGGGCAGCCATTTTGCGCAGGTAAGGAATGTTCGTCAACTCCCCAGAACCCGCCTTGAATGCCCTAACCCCCAGCGATTTAAGAAAATCAATTCCATCTATGTCAAATGGCGTACTCATGAAGACCAGCCCCTTGGACTCAGCGTAGGCCTTTAATTCCGGGTGTGCCGCATACGGCAGCTCCAGTCCGCGCAGCATCTCCAGCTGGGTGCTTTCATGCCCGATGTTCTGGATCTGGTAATCGGCCATTTTTGCGGCCCGGGTGGCCAGTTTCTCCGCGCGAAAAGTTTGAAATTTCACAGCATCGACCCCGGAATCGGCTGCCGCATCGATCAGCCTCATTGCGATGGCTGTGTCACCGTTATGGTTGACTCCTGCCTCGGCGATGATGAATGTCTGCTGTCCGGCGCCGATTTTCCGATCAGCAATGCAAATCAAACTCATTGGCGATGGCGTTGGCGATTCTGAAGTCGGTGAGGTCGTCGATGTCCAGGTCCCACGGTTTTTCCAGGATCAACCCCAGTGTCCTCGGCCCCCAGGCATAGCGGTCGGCAGCGAGAACAGTCTCTGGCTTGAAGATGTAGAGCGATCCATTGATCTGGTAAAAGGGGGGCTGATCCTGCGTCCGGGTGCGTGCAAATAGGTTGGTATCGGCGAAGTTCAAATATCCGTCCTCGATCGTCATCGACCATTCAGGCCCCATCTTGACCTTGCTCACTGCTACCAGGGCATCTGCCCCATGGTGGATGGTTCGTCGGATGCCCTCGTCCACATCTTCCACACGCCGGAACGGGTTGGTGGGCTGAAGCACCACGAGCAGATCTGCCTTCTGGCGCATGCGCTGGAGGGCATCCTGAAAGACGGGAAGGCTGGGCGTATGGTCCAAGGCCAGACTGGCGGGACGATCCATGACCTCCGCGCCTGCTGATTCTGAAATTTGCAGAATCTCGGGATCATCGGTGCTTACGATCACTTGATCGATCAGGGAAGACCGTTGTGCAATCGAGATTGACCATTGAATGAGTGGCGTCCCACGAAGGGGCAACACGTTTTTCCTGGGGAGCCTTTTGCTTCCGCCCCTGGCAGGGATCAGCGCTACGATCCTTTGTTCCTTGTACATAAGCAATCCATCATGTTGCGGGAATCTATAAGGAGGAATTCAGCAACTTTCCACTCTCGACCAACTGCCGTAATTCCCTGCTGTGCTGCATGGTCTTCTGGATTGTATCCAGTTGGGTCGGGCGATGGAGGTCGGTGCCGATGAAATCGATGAGTTCCTCACGTGCTAGTTCGCAGGCGAAGGAGGTCGCCATTTTGCTGTATCGGCCCCCAAATGAAGTGAGATTGACCTGGATCTTCATTCCCCTGTTCTTCATGGAACGCACTTCCCCGATGGCATCGCGCACCCACAAGTATTGGTATCGCTCGGGATGTGCCAGAACTGGAATATAGCCCATCACACAGAGCTTGAAGATCACATCATTCATTCCCATCGGTTTATCCAGATAGCTTGTCTCGACCAGAAGGTATCGCTTGTCTCCCCCGAAAGTGAGCAATTCTCGCTCCTCCATGGTCTGGGCAAACACATCGTCCAGGTAATATTCGGCCGCTGCGTCGATTTCCACGCGGATCCCTCCCTCCTGTACCGCCCTACGCAATAGGGCAAGCCCTTCACGAATGCGATCGGGAGAGTTCTTGTAAGCATCCGACATGACATGCGGGGTGGTGACAATCTTGCGATAACCCAGCCCTTGCAATGTGCGAATCATTACCAGGCTCGCCTCGATGCTCACCGAGCCATCGTCAATGCCCGGGATCAAATGTGAATGCACATCGGCTCCTAGCCTCACGAAGGGTGCATGGTCGGGGCCTTGTCCGCCGAAAAGACGCTGGAGCAGATTCATCGTTTCTTCTTGAAAAGCTTCCAGATTTCCCACCACCTGGATGGGAGGTTATCGTCAGAATAGTATCCGTGGCCGTAAATCCTGTACCCATATCCACCATAGCGCTTGTTGGCCGTGCTCACAGAGTTGAAGACGATGTAGATGTTGCGAATGTTGTGGTCTTCTGACAATTTATCAGGAATCTTTGCATACACACGCCTGGAATAATCCGCACGCATCACATACAATGCAATGTCTGCATTGACCATCAGTGTAGTGCCATCGGTCACAAGCCCGATCGGGGGCGTGTCGATCAATATGTAGTCGTAGGTCTCCCTGAGGCTTGTGAGCAATTCGGTCATCCTTGGGGACACTATCAACTCGGACGGGTTGGGTGGAATGGGGCCGGAAGTAATGATATCCAGGTTATTGTAATCAGTCTTGCGCAGGGTCTTCTCCAGGGTGCTCTTGCCGACGAGCAGGGTTGATAGCCCCACTGAATTGTCATTGCCGAAGGAATAATGGAGCTTGGGTTTCCGAAGGTCCATGTCGATGATCACCACCCTGGTCTCCAGCATGGCAAGCATGCCTGCGAGGTTGATGGTGACAAACGATTTCCCCTCGCCTGAAACAGTGCTGGTGATCGTGACGACCTTGGAGCTTTTGTCTGCAGCAAGGAATTGAAGATTGGTGCGAATCCCTCGGAAGGACTCACTGAGGCTGGACTTAGGATTTTCGATGCTGAGGAGGCGCGGATACTTGTGTTGCAGACTTTGGGTTACCCGGTGAACCACTCCGATGATAGGGGTGAAGCTCATGGACTCGATTTCCTCGCGGTAGGAAATCGTGTTCTTCAGCATCCCCGCGACCATAATCAGGAACAAACCAAGGCAACAGCCTAGACCACAAGCGATGATGTAGCTATTTCTGGGATTCGGAGAAATCGGGTAGGACGGTGTGATGGCACGGTCCATGATCTGGACGGATGAGACTATCGATGCCTTTCCGATCCTGGCCTCGGCCTGCTTTTCCAGCAATGTCAACAGGATTTTCTCCTTGATCTCAAACTCCCGCATCAAGCTTTGCAATACCTTCTGCGTTTCAGGGAGGGACTTCAGGCTTTCTTTGCTATTGGCGAGCAGTTGATCAAAATATGCCAATTTCTGGGCGTTGTCATCCTTAAGGGATTCGATGTTCTCCAGAATCGAACGGCGAAGGTCATTTTGTTTGAGGCCAAGTTCCTGAACCTTGGGGTGCTTCTCTGTATACACGGGCAATGCCGCTGTCTTTTCAAGCACCACGGAATTGTAGGAAGAAATCAGGGAACCTAGCAGAGGGTCTTGGAAACCTTCCATGGCAGAGTTCACTGCAGCGATCGTGTCGCCTGTTTTCAGCTCATTTTCGAGGCGTTCGATTTCCAACTTCCGCAACAGGAGTTTCATTCGATTTTCCTCTTCTGATTTCAGCTTGCCCATGTCAGAGCTGAACTTCATCTCCACGTTGAAGAACTCCTTTTCCTGCTTGTAGTCCTGAAGCACATTCTCGGCAATGTTGACGCTGGATCTTATCGTGTCAATTTGATCCTGGATGAACATAAGTGCCTGATTGGCGGCTAGCATCTTCCGTTCAATGTCCTGCCGCCTATACTCCTCGATGAGCGTATTGAGAAACGCTGAAGTGAAACTCGCGACATTGTCCTGAAGCGTTATCCTGAGAATCGGAACCAAATAGCCGGATTGTTCCACCCTCAATCCATTGATCGTCCTCCCAATCATGGTTTCCCACCGGATCGCCTGCCATTTATACTCCGCCCCCGGGATAAGGCCGTATCGCGGCGTCTCCCGTTTGATGATTTGGAACCTGAAACCGTCGATGTCAATGCTTTCCCCGAAATAGCACTGCTTCTCTCGGCGATCGGTGCCGTCCTGATACACGAGCTTGTATTTGTTCCCTTCAAGATAATAGAGTGAAAACAAGCGTCCGTATTGCACTGCAGATGTGGAGTCATAGATCACCACAAAGGGGGCATCATCCTTGTAAATCTCTGATGTAATGATCGTCCCCACCAGATAATACAGGCAATCGAAGTGCATCTTCTTGATCGCTGACGACACCATTGTGCGCGATTTTATCAGCTGGATCTCCGACTGGATGTCATCTTGCATCAAGCCGAAACCCATGCCTTCCATGAGGCCAAGCCCCTCGCTCATTTGTTTGTTATCCTGTACCCTGACTGTCGTTTCTGCGGAGTACACTGGCTTCGTGTAACGCAAATAGAGTTTACACAGAATGATGGAAAGGACAAAAGAGCCAACGAGAAAATACCACCGTTTCCGAAACAGATCGAGGATTTTGGCAAGGTTGATTTCCTCGTTGTTCGGATTCTTGGGTTGAAAGACCTTTCTCATCTCAATTTTGCCGACCTAGGTTGAGCAAAAAAACGGTGAGCGTGCCCACTGTCGAAAAAAGTGAAAGCAAATTGGTATAAGGTTGCAAGGCATCAGCGAGCACTCTGATATCCCGGGGTTCCACATAGATCACGTCCTTGTTACGGACATACATGTCCTCAGTCCTGATGGCATCGATCTGACGAAGGTCAAAAATCAGGATTTCCGGTTCTGTTCGCTTTCCTACCCCACGGATGACTTTGACGACATCTTGTTTGCCGAACTTGCCGATACCGCCTGCGAGGGCCAGTACTTCGATCAGCGAAGTTCGCTCGCGCTCCAAAGGATAAACCCCTGGAGAATTGACTTCTCCTCCCACAGAGACGGAAAGGTTGAGAATTGCGATCTCCACTTTCGGATCTCGGTACTGAACCGCGTATCTCCGCTCGATTGCCTCCTTGGCTTCCTGCTTGGTCATTCCGAGCACGGACAGTTTTCCGACTTGTGGAAGGTCGACCTCGCCCTTGGTGTTCACCAGAAAAGGTACGCCCGAGCCCCCACCCCCTTCGACCAAGGTGAGCCCCTGTGTGATATCCAGATTGTTCAGGAACCTGATGCCGATTTGGTCATCTGACTCGATCCTGTGTTCATACCCGGACGCAATCTTTGCCGAATCCGGGTTCAAATGAATGAGCGGTATGCCCCGCTGCTGAGAAACCCGGGGGGTATTGAACAGGACATCCCGGATGCGCTGAGCCTGAATGCCTGGAACGGACAGCAGGAAACAAGCAAAGAGAATGACCAATCGTTGCGTAGATCCCGAAGTTGTTTGTAATCTTAAGATGTATGCTTTTTCCAAATGACATCAAACAAAACAGGCAAAGATAAGCAAACAGCCGACAATCAGGTGTCAGATGTCAAAGGGTGTCGCATCATTCTTTCGGAGCGGCCCTTACGCCGATAGCATGCCATGAACCCAGGAAGAAACAATTCCATACTGGCTCCACAGAAGTCAAAAAGGCACACCTAGCGGCTTGGCATGACTTCTTGCCGGCCAGCCATTCTGACCTCCACAGGGATGCCACCGACTTCAGTTCATCCATAGATAGGGGCGCCACTCATCCAGCACCTTTCCATGAAAATCCCGCAGGTACATGATGAAGCTGGGACGAAACGGCTGATGCCGCAGGGTCATGGAGGCCTCCTGCGGCGTACAGTCTCCCTTTTCAGTATTGCATCGCTGGCAGGCTGTCACCAGATTGTCCCAAGAGTCGCGGCCACCGCGTGAACGTGGGATCACATGGTCCAAGGTCAGGGAATCCCGTGATCCGCAGTACACGCAAGCGTGATCATCACGCTTGTACACGTTGACTCGGCTCAGCGCCACGCGCTTGAAGGGCAGACTTACGAACCGGTTCAGGCGGATGATGGAAGGGTAGGGAAATTCCCTGGATACAGACCGAAGTACTCTCGCCGTCCTCTCGCTGACCATCTCGGCTTTTTTCAGAAACACCAGCACGAAAGCACGTTCAGCAGAGCATACAGTCACTGCCTGATAATCTTGATTTAGGACCAACACTTTAGAGGACATCGTGTGAAAATTTAAACAATCCGCTTGATTTTAAATAATTGATGTGTCTGCATCCCGCTGTACCTGGAGACCAAGCCTTCTGGCTCCAGTCGTGTGTCATGCACATGGCCTGCGGCGTGTCTGACATTCCCATCCGGCAAAACCAGCCCTACATGGGTCACCTTGCCGTTTTCATTGGTAAAGAATGCGAGGTCCCCACCCCTGCGATCTGCCCAGCCGACTTCGGCCCCCAGCGTCACCTGCTGAGATGCGTCCCTCGGAAGCGCAACGCCGCAGATGGCGAAAACCATCTGTACGAATCCTGAACAGTCGATCCCCCAGATGGATTTCCCCCCCCAGAGATACGGGGCTCCCAGGTAATGCTCCGAGACCTCCAGGATCCCAGGCACCCCTGCCCCCTGGTCAGGGAAAACCAAGGAAGGATCCGCCTCCAATTTCCAGCCGGCGATTTCCAACCCTATCATCCTGGCCTCCTCTGCTCCAGCCAGCCGTGGCAACCTTGCCCCCGTGGTTAGATACAAAGGGAGATCAGCTCCTGCAAAAGATGTTCTTAGCAATGCACAGGGTTCCAGGATATACTCCCATCCGACCACAGCGGACAGCCATCCACCGTCCACTGGCAAGACCATCTTCTCATCGATCCAGCCTTCATAGCCATCGCTCCGGTTGCGCACACGCAGCCACTGACGATCGCGTGCCAACATCTCCACCAGATCCCCGAAAAGTAACTGGGTCACCATCTCGGCCGAGTCGGCTGCCGAGCGGCGTACAGGCACGAGGGTCTGAAACGTAAAATATGTGTCGGGCATCGCATTCATCTCGCTGACTTAATTACTGATTGGCAAGGCCAAAGGTTACACGGTCGCAAATGCCATGCGGGCAGCGCCATACCAAGGATCGCCTCATCAGAGAAAAATCACCATATGGAAAAGGGGCGGGGCATGATTCACCCTCCGGCATTCCCCACTGACTGGATCCATCCTCCTCCCAGTACGTCGTCACCCTCGTAGAAGACTGCACTTTGTCCAGGCGTAATGGCCCTTACAGGACTCTGAAACGTCACATCCACATGTTGGCTATCGACAGGATGCAGCACGCTCGGGGCACCTGGATCCTTGTATCGAATCTTCGTCACGGCTACCATCTCCTCCGAAGGAGAAGCGTATTTCACCCAATTCATCCCGCGTACGCGCATTCGGTGGGCGAGCAGTT
>JBJOPY010000027.1:0-17830 GCA_046050405.1 Bacteroidota bacterium
TGGAGCAAAGAGACCCGGTATCGCAGGTTTAAGAACCGATTTTCCGGTGCCGAGGTTGAAGAAAATCGGTACATTTGCGGGGCGGTTCATCAGGTCAGGGAGGGAGTTGCACCACGGTGCCGCGATATCCTGGAATCCGCTTAGCACTGCTTTTTTTGCAAGCGCATCGCATCGAATTATACATCAAAGGAATGACACAATACACACTCCCCTATTTCGGGGCTCTACCGACCGATCATCTGGAGAGCTACTATGAGATCCGTGCTGAGCTTGGCGGAAAAGAAATCAGGATCGATCTCAATTTTGAAAATCAAACCATTGAAACAGCCACCATGGACAAGGTCAAACTCCTCATCGAAGGGATAGAGAGGTTGGACGCACAGAACAAGATCTACATTCTCAAGGACTACAAGGACGAGAATGGCGACACCGTAAAAACCTACCTGGAGCACCATCTCGAAGAAGTGGATCCAGAAGAACTTTCAGAACTGATCGACCTGGAGGATCCGACCACATCCCCCGAAGAGCAACTGCTCACCAAACTTCATCTGGTGAGGGTGGGACTCTATCCTGACGGGGCACATGGCTCAGAAAACTTTGCCGTTTTTGATTATTCGATCGGAAAGGAAATCACCGACTATCTCGTGGTCATCAATACCGACGAGAACGGAGAACCCGAAGAGATCACGATGGAAAGCTAAGCCGGTTGCCAAATCATCCCCTGCCATGAGTCACCAAGGCCGTGCCCTCCTCACTTCCCTGAACGCTGGCGACTATTCCGCCGTCGATCAATACACCGACCTGAGCGATCTGGACATCAGGATTGTCAACAGCCACATCCACGAGCTGTTCGAACGTGCGATCAAGGCCGAAAATTTCAAGCTTTTCCGGGCATTGCTGAAGATTCCGAAGGTGATGGTCTCCGGATCGGAATACTGTGCCCTGCGGCATGCTGCGGCATTGGGTTTGGTGGAGTACGTCAGCGAATTGGCACGGATACCCACGGTGAATGGGAACCTGCGCGGCGGGAACGGTGAGACGGCGCTCATCGCGGCGACCAAGGGTGGGTGGAGCCAGAAGAAAGCACTGGACCTCGTGCGTGCGATCCTGCTCATCCCCAGATTGCGGCTCAACATCCGCGACCATCAGGGACGCACGGCACTGTTCCATGCCATGGGCAAGGGGTGGTATGATGTGGTGAACCTGCTGATGGATGCAGGAGCGAATCCCAAGGTGGAAGACGAGGACGAGACCAGTGCCGTCACACTTGCAGGCCAGCAAATCCGCAACATTCCCAGCGACCTGTTCCAGCGGGTGCTCCTCTTCGCAGGGGAGACGATCGAGGACCACCCCGAGGTGGCCTCCCCAGAGGACGGGTACAGCCCTCCATCTGATCCATTAGCCGAGCCAGCGATACGGACACCCGGCATTCGGGTGAAGACACCGCCGGACGATAGCTCCCCGTCACCGATCGTCCATCAGGCAAAAGCTGTCGTCCAGGACTTTGCGATGTCCGGGCCACCCATGCAGGTGCAGCCCGGTGCGCCCCTGCCGAAGTCCCCCGAGGACAAGGACGACCTATCCGACGTGATGGAGGGGCAGGCCATAGATGACTCCCTGGAGAAGGACTTCCTCTTTTCTCCCGGAAAGGGTCAGCGATGGCGCCTCCACCGGAAGGCTGTCCTGGCCGAGATCGAAAGCATCCTGAAACAGCTCATGACGACTGGGGATGCACTGACGCCTGCGGACTGCGCCCGCAAGGATCCCTCGTCAGGGCTCAACCTCTGGCAATGCGCAGCGGTTCACGGGATGTTCCTCGAGTTGCTGAAGGCAATGGCACGCAGCAATCGCTGGCCTGAGACAGCCGATTTGATGGTGAAAACGGAGGATGGCCGCAGCCTGACGGATTTCCTCGAGGAGAGCGCCCAATTGTCCGCCATCCTGAACGATGGGGTTTGGACGGCAAGGCCGAAGCTGCTTGCTTCCCTGCTTGCCAGTCTGCCCGAGTGGAAGATCAGGAGCTATGCGTCTCTTGTCGCCAAGACCAACCTGCTGATCTTGAATGCAGGCAGATAGAAACCGTTGTTTTGATCCTGGTCACCGAAAATGAACCGGAATCCTGGGCTGCATCGTCCCCGAGGGGAGCCGCCCTGCAAATCCGCAATGGGGGGAGCCTGCGAAGATTCCCGGATCACCCCGGAGAAGAGGGTGATCCACCCTGGTGTGGGTATTCAGTGCCCTATTCCTGATACTGGGAGGTCCTGGGCGGGGAGATTTGGTTCGACGGGCGGATGGCAAGATGTCCAGGGGGCATTCCACATTTTCCCTACCATGGGTGGACGGTGAAAGCATAAATCTTTCTACTTTGGTTGAATGAAATTTGAAGGAGGGAATATCCCATGTTAAAAGACCTGTTGGCGCACTTGTTTCAATTCGCGCTTTTCTACGGCATACAGGACCGTGAGCGCTTCCACACCTATGTTTCTGGCTGGCTGAGCAAATATCAGCTGGACCACGAGACCTCCGAGCAGTTCATTGACTATGCCTACGAGTTCCTGGTGGGCTTTGCCAATCGCCTCCGTGACACGCAGGTCGTGGAGAGCGGCGTACACAAAGGGGTAGCCGCATTGGAACAGCAAATGGAAGCCCTGAACGAAAAGTTGGAGAAAATCCTTCATAAGATGCCGGAGAACTAGGCAGGATCCTGTATGTGGTTGCTAAATCTGAGGCAGAATTTCCGGACACTTGCCAGGCTGATCGAGATCATCTGGCACGTGGTCACGCATTTCATCCGGGATTTTTCCGCGCAGACTAGGCTGTTCAGGCCCTTCCGAAGGAAAGCCCGGACGGAGGAGGATGCCCGTAGGAATACGCCCGAGGTACGCATCCGGGAACTCATCGAGGATCTGGGTCCCACATTTGTGAAGTTCGGCCAGATCCTTGCGGATCGTCCCGACCTGGTCTCAGAAAAGCTGCGGGCCGAGTTGAGGAAACTGCAGGCGACCGCGAGGCCGATTCCCGATTCGGAGGCCATCCAGCTGATCGAGCATGAACTCGGGGGGCCCTTCCAGATCTTCTTCCAGACGATGGAGCTGAAATGCCTCGCCTCGGCCTCCATCGGCCAGGTGTACCAGGGTGTGCTGAAGAACGGGGAGAAGGTCGCCCTGAAAATCCAGCGCCCGGGGATTGTCCCCAAAATCAAGATCGATGTCAAGCTACTCAAGCTGATCGCCAGCTACACGGCAAGTCATTACCCTGAGTTGGCCACATTGAACCTCGTGGCCTTCGTGGATGAGTTCGGAGCAAGCCTGCTGGAAGAGCTGAACTATCACTCGGAAGCCAGGAACATCCTCCGGTTTACCGAACTCATGAAAAATCGGCCTGCATTTTATGCCCCGAAGCTGTATCAAGAGTTCACCACACAGCGGCTGCTGGTCATGGAGTTCATCGAGGGCATTCCCCCGGACAGGATCGACCGCTTGGTGGCCGAAGGTTACGACCTCAAGAAAATCGCGGAAAATGGGGCAAACATCGTCCTGGAGATGGTGCTGAAGCATGGCGTCTTCCATGCGGATCCCCATGCAGGCAATATCTTCATCCTTCCAGGGAACCGGGTCTCCTTCATTGATTATGGCATGGTGGCGGTGCTCAGGCCCGCACATATCCAGTTTCTCGCCGATTTCACCATCGCCTTTGCCACGGGCAGCTCCAAGAAGATCTCCCATGCCCTGATCAAGGTTTCGGGGCAGCGCTTCTTCGAATTGGCAGATGACCTGGAGTTTGATGTGCAGCAGACCATCGACCGCTACAGCTACCTTCCCTGGGAGAAGGTGAGCATCTCCGATGTCATGATGGACTGCATCACCCTGATCATCAAGTACCAGCTGCGAACGCCCTCCAGCATTTACATGCTGCTGAAGGCGCTGGCGACGATCAGCTCCTTCGGTGAATTGCTGGACAAGCAGTTCGAATTCTCTCCGCTGCTCGTACCATACGCCCGCGAAATCGTGAAGCGTGAATTTTCTCCGAAGCGGTTTTTCAGCGATCTCGGTGACGTGGTCATGGATTACATCGACGTCCTGAAGGAGCTGCCGAGGGATGTCAATGAAATCCTCTACAAAGCCAAGCAAGGTCGAATCGTGCACGAAATCAGCCTGAAGGAAGACAGCAAGCTCCGTCGAACCATCCGGGTGATGAGCATCAACCTTGCCCTGGGCATGGTCACCATCATCCTGATCGTCTGCTCCACCATCCTCAGTGTCATGGATTCCTCCCCTGGCATGGCAAGAATCCAACTGGTCGCCGGCATGGTCAGCGGTGCCTGGCTGATGGTGCGCTCGCTCCGCAGGAATGTGTAGTAGTCCCGGGGGCTTCCATGCCAGGCCCCGAATGCAAAAGGATGGGGCCGCCCAGGCGGCCCCATCCTTTTCCCGGATCCCACAGGCTCCCTATTCGATCACCAGGCGCTTCACCTGGACGACATTGCCCACCGTCACTTGGACGATGTAGAGTCCGCTGGCGAGGCCGCGTGTGTCCAGGCCTATCCGCTGCGCCCCGCTCAGCCTGCCATGGTCGGAAACCGACAAGCTGCGGCCTTGAAGATCGGAAATCGTGACGGAAACAGGGGTACCGGCCTTCAGGTTCAGCCCCAGCCAAGCATGGCCTTTCGTGGGATTGGGATGCAAGGTGACCAGTGCGTCAGGCCCCTCTGGATGTTGCACGGCCGTGATCGGGGTGCCGCTGACAAACCCGTTGCTGACAGCCTCGGCGATGGAGGTCTGGGAGCCATTGTCGATGCCTCCGCTGCCGTTGATGAGCATCCCCACGATGTGGATCTGGTCTTCATCCCAGCTGGCCGGCAGTACGAAGGAATAGTTGAAGGTATGGGCATCGCCCGGGAGGACGGTCGCTGGGAAGCCGGCCGCCCCGGTGAAGTTCGGACTCAGGGCGCGGGCAACGTGGTTGTAATTCATCTCGGCCGCTGGAACGGGGTCGGGTTTCGTTTCAAAACCGCCCATGGGCCCTGCCGAATTGTTCGCATAGGCATTGGCTTGGTCGTAGCCGCTGTCGATGCCCATCACATTGTCCTCGGTCAGGACGCAAGCGACACGCCAGCCGTCATTGGCCGTATCTGCAAACGTGTACGTGATGGACACGTCCAGGGTGCGCGTGGCCAGGTCGTAGTTCGCCCCATTGACCAAAGCAGCTGTGGGAGTCCTCTGCAACTGCTGGAGAAACACCTGCTCAAGATCCTCTGGATCCAGCCCAGTTTTGTTGCGATCAATAAGGACTTCCGGGTAAGCACTGGTCCTGAAAGGCCCATCGTATTCAGGGAAGGCCATCGGATCACGGTTGTGGACGGCAATGCCTGCGAAATAACTGTCATAGGTGTCGTTGATGTAATCCATATACACTGCTCCGCGTGGGCACCATCTGCACCATGTGCCGGTAGCTTCTTCCCCGACCACCATCTTTGCTTCAGCAGGAACCACGGCGATGATGGGTTGAACCATCGTATCGTCTGCCGGGTCTTCATCCACTCCCATTCCGTTCACATTGGAAACGGAGACGGTCAGGTTTTGTGTGCCGGCAGCGAGGAGCTGGGGAGTGGAGAACGTTACCACCTGGCTGGCGGTGGAGGCGATGTCCACACCGGTGATACTGGCACTGGCACTGCTTCCATTGTAAGTGTAAACCAAGTCAAAGCTGGTGATGGGGTTCACACCTTGGTTCCGAACCATCGCTGAGAATTTGCGGGTTTGACCCTGAAACCCAGTCACGGGGCCGACCTGGAGGTTTACGGGATCAGATAAACCTGCAGTCGTCACTCCGGCATTTAAATCCGACACGGTATAGGCGTATGACACATCATCCACCCAGAATTCAGCCAGGCCATTCCCTCCACCGGAGGTGTCGTTTGCGGGATAAATGTCGATGGAAGCCACCCTGTTCACATCGTTGGAGAAAGTGCCCTGGGAGATGCTGTCTATGAGGAGCTCCCATCTGTTGACGTTGAGTTTGATATCCATCCCGAGCGTGAACCAGGTATCCTGCGGGAAGGCACCTTTCAGGAAGATGCGGGATCCATCATTATTAAACAAGGTCAAGCCTCCATTTTGATCCATACGACAATTCATTGCCCAAAGTTCACCAGGGGTGGCGTTGGCCTGGAAGTTCCAGTAGGCGCCTTTGCCGGAGGGGACATACATCGCCATTTCATAGTGGAAGGTGCCAATGGTATATTCCCCGCCGAACGGCAAAACCAGATCCTGCGGGCCGCCCTTTGGGGCGTCGGAATAGAAATAAACGGACTGAGTGCCGCTGTTCGCCATTATGTCCAAGACCTGGGCATCCTCCGTGCCACCTTCCGTACCGCTCCAGGTCGTCCATTGAGGCGAGGATTCGCCGATGTAGTCGCCCACAAAGTAACTCTCAAAGTCATCGGAAAATATTGATTGGGCATGCACTCCCGCCCCGAGGCAGATCAAAAATAGTAATGTAATGAGCTTCATGTTAAAAATAATCGTTTCATTAAGTTTATAAAACCACCATAAAGAAAAGAAATTTCCTGATTCGCAATACTCTTCCTTACCATGTAGTATCCAAATTTTTTTAACTGAGCCACACAGGCCGTATATTTTGCATTTTGAGGCGAACGGGTGGCCGTAAGGTAAGGCCTCTACTCAGCGCGGCTGCCCCATGCCGGTGATGGGAGCCCGTGATCCGCCCCGGCCGAACGGTGGACAGGGTGCACTGCAACGATTCCGAGGGCATCCGAGGAAAATCAGTTGCCATCTGGTACCGGGGGATTATTTTTGCCAAAATCTAAACGCAGATCGACGATGAGTTACAAGATCATTGATGGAATCGAATACGAGCAGGAGCTTCTGAACCTGGCAGAGGCCTTGACGGCAGGAGCCAAGGATGGCCGCATTTCATTGGAGGATGCCAAGTCATTGGTGGACAGCGTCATGGATGGCGGTCAGATCACCCGTACCGAACGTAGGACGCTTCACTACATCTTCGACCACCATCGCATCACTGACAAGGCCAAGGAATGGTTGCAGGAGCATCTGTTCAGGCTAGTGGACGATGTCCTCTACGACAAGGTGCTCATGGATGCCGCTGAACTGGCGGTGGAAGGCGGGGGCGATGGCAGGATTTCGCTGGATGATGCGGAGCTGATCTTGAGAATGGTCGAATCCGATCGGGAGATCACCGCCATGGAGCGCCGGACCCTCGGCTACATCGTGGAGTCTTACCGATGGACGGATCCGGCCAAGGCGCTGCTGAGCAGCAAGTTGGGATAGCGGACGGAGATCCGTTCGCCAGGATCGCCCAGTGCCGGGTGGCCGGCTGGCATACAGGTGCCTCCCAGGAGACTAGCCCGCCATCATGGGTTCGAGGCCGATCTCCATCGGTCCTGTCTTCCTCACCTCTCCCAGAAGCTCACTTCCAGGTCGTCAAACTGCGCTGCCCCACCCTCAGGAGACCAGAAATAGACCGAGATCTTGTCATCGGGGCCCTTGACCTCCGGAATGGTCACCTGAACACGGTCCTCGAACCACTCTCCCGCCCCATGTGCCTGCTGCAATTCGAAGCCGGTCCAGTGGTACACCTCTCCGGCATGCTCCATGGTATAGACGAGCAGGATTCTCTTGCCGGTGTCAGCCAGTTTTCCACGCACGACGCACTCGGCGGCTGAGAAGTTGCCAAGATGGATTTCTGATGCCTTCCAATTCATGGTCGCACTGAACGGATGACCCGCATCCACAAAGGTGGCATGATTGCCAGGGTGCTCCGAATCCGGAAGGGGGATCACACGGTCCCGCTCCTCCTGCTTCGTCACCGCTTCGAAATTCTCCAAGTAATTCCCTTCCAGCGTCCGCTCACAAGGAGGGGTCAGGAACTGATAGACCATCACCCCGGGGAATGCGCCACGGCGGTGAAGGCAATACCGGCGGTTGATCGCGTGGTACATCCTCCTCGTCGGATCCACCAGCTCATCCTGCGAGAGCACCAGGATCAGGTTCGTCAGCGTGGAGTCGTCCAGCCTGGGGATCAGGGCGGTATCCTGGATGAAGTGGACATGGTCGGCATTGAACAGGGTGGCCGTATGTTCGTGCTCCTGGAAGTACTCGCGACGGTAATAATAGCTGAAGGGCACGTATTGATAGTAAGCCATCACCACCACGGCAGAATGCTCATCGTCCATGTCCCTGACCCATGCGACTGCGTCTCGCCAATTCTCCGGTTTCTGTGGGTTGAGATCCAGCCAGGCGATCGATGCCCCGATGTAGGCGCCCGCGAGGGCATGCTGCACGATTCGCGGAAGCGGTAGAAGGGCGATCATGGCACCGAGCAGGAGATGCCCGCCAGGCAGGACATACAGCACATACCTCAGATCGAATACGGGCATGATTTCCTTCGCGACCATGTATTGTATCGCCAGGGAAAGTAAACACCACGATCCAACGGCAACCAAGGCGAAGCTGCCTTTCGCAGGACGATTCCGCTGGGTGAGTGCATGGATCATAGCCAAGGTGCCGGCCAGGATGATGCCGAGCGCATACCATTGGAGGAGCCTGGAGCCCGCGAGATGGATCGTGACGTAGTCCAATACGCCAAGATCCGGGGCCTTCAGCCAGGAGGTGACCCGGGAGTCAGGCATGATGCTGCGGTTGAGAAACACCCAGGGCAGCCACAAGGCCAGGACGGCTGCCTGGGTCAGGACATACTGAAAAAACCGGGCAAGCCGTCCATGCAGCATCCACAGGCTCAGCACTGCCTGCGTCGCGATGCCCATCGCGGTAAGGTAGTGGGTGTAAAGCAGCATCGCATTGACGACTGCGATGCCCAGCAGCCTCCCCCATGGAGGGCGGTCGGCGTGAACGATGTCCAGGAACAGCCCATAAGAGATCACCATCAGCATACTCGCGAGGGCATAGGCGCGCGCCTCATGGGCAAAGACCATGGCAATGCCCGATACCGTGAACATCGCTGCGGCAAATAGCCCGGCTCTTGCGTTGAAATGCCGGATGCCGAACAGGAGGACCAAGGCAGCCGTGGCACTGCTGAAGAGCATGGATGGAAACCGCGCACTCAGCTCCGAGATTCCGAAGACCTTGCACCAGAGCCCTAAAACCAGGTAATAGAGCGGTGGTGTGGGGTCATTGGCGGAGAATTCAATGGTCTGCCCGATAGTGCCCTGGGTGCCATGGATCGCCACTGCCTCGTCCAGAAACAGGCTGCTCCCGTCCAGATACGGTAGCTTGAGCGCGACATTGACCAGGAAGATCCCCAGTGCTATCCAGCGGGCATGAGATGCCATCGCATTCCAGAATACATCGTCCCCGGTGCTATGCCCGGCGACCTTGGCCAGCGCGGACTTCCAGTTTCGCTTCTCCATGAACCCTTGAATGGACATTCCGAATGATGAGAAATATGCGGAAATCTACGACGAAGCATTCGAAATTTGTTGTGAAGGGAGTCTCATTCCTGATGGGGAATGTCGCACCGTTGCCTTGGCTGGTGCCACCGTTCGGCGGTGATGCTGCGGATTGTGGCGGATGGGCTAAATCTCCATCTCCAGGGTGGCGACCTGCAGGATAACACCGGGAATACAGGTTTTGCAGAACGGACTGTGGGAAGGGGCAAGGCCGAAATGCGATCTTCACGCGCTTCAACGCGATGGCCGTCTGTAGGCTGATGGAAAAAGCGGATCGACTGGAACCGCACTGAACACCGGCCCTTCTCACACGTCAGGATCCCTGTCCCAAGATTCGGGGGATGAAGAGCGGAGGGAGCTTGATTATTGGGGGCAGGAAAGGTATAAAAATCCCGGCCTGTGAATCCCGGGGGAAATGTCGTACAATTGCGTCTTCCCCTGGACTCACACTCCAAGGAGGAATCTGATCCTCTCCTCTTCCTTTCACTGGGTGGGGAGTGTCGAAATGGAGCAAGACAGAGGTCCTGGAGTTCTATCACTAAGCCCGGTTCAAGGAGGTATCATTCGATCCTCCTTTGCTCCAGGCTGCGGTTCCCGCTACTGGGAAAAGTAGCATGGAACCTAGGCTGAAAATGAGGCTCCTGCTGAAAATTGAGGATTTTTCTCCACAGATGTTCGGAGTGCATGTTGGAGTACAAGAATTGGAATACAAACATCAGGGATTTGCGCCCTTTCGCTGAGGTGGCGGTGGCGAAGGAAGTCCCTATTTCCAACCTGGGTGATGTGGCGATGCGAGAAGTGCCTCCGACGGGAGGGGTTTGCAGTGCCGTGAGCACTGCAGCTGAAGAGTCAGGCCGCACCTTGCCCCTCCAGGATCCGCCCCGCAACATGAGTGCCACAGTCGTCAGCCAGGCCTCATTGGAAGCCGCATTCACCCCACGTCCCCCGAACAGGCCAATGCAAGCGGCAACCTCCTCGCATGATGGGTGGCGACACCCCGGACGCTGTCCCCTCGCAGGCACGCTACTGCGCTTCTTCACCCCGGATCGGATGGAAATGCCCCCGGCGGCGGCTTTGCCATGGATCGTGCTGGGTGCATTCTCCATGCTTTTCCAGACCACTTGCGCCCAGGGAATCAGCCCGCATTCCGAGCAACAAGCAATCTTCGGGGATCGCAGGGCAGCATCGGAGGCCACTTTCGACGACAGGAACAGGATGACCCATGGTTCGCCTGCCGTGCACAGCAGGAACTGCCTGATGCGAAAGCAAGTCTATGGATGGCATCCAGCGTGGTCGGGAACGGCCTACCAAGACTACGACTTCGGATTGCTGTCCACCGTATCCTATTATTCCTACGAAGTCGATCCGGAAACAGGCGGCTACCACACCCTCCATCAATGGCGGGAAACCAAGCTGGTGGAGATGGCCCACCATTTCGGCACCCAGGTCGAACTCACCGCATCGCTCTCCGGCAAGGGTGTCCAAGCCCTTCTCGGCAATCCAACGGCTTGCACCACGCTGACCGACAGCTTGGTGGCATTGGTGAAGGAGAAGGATGCGGATGGCGTATGCATCGATTTCGATGGGGTGACCTCAGCGAATGCGAAAACATTTGCCGGCCTGGTTCAACTTCTCGCCGGAAAACTCCGCCAATGGCGGAATGCGGTGACGGTTTCGGTCACCCTGCCGGGCAAGGACACTGACCGCGGCTACGACTTCCCGCAGCTCCTGCCCGCTGTGACAAGGTTCATCGTCAAGACCTACGATGCCCGCCCCTCCACGAGTGCCATCGCAGGCCCCCTGGCTCCGCTGCACCCGGGCACGGTATGGGGCGATGGGGGCTTCGAAAAGTCGCTGAACGACTACTTGCAGGCAGGGGTTCCCAGGGCCAAATTACTCGCAGGGATTCCTTACTTCGGCTATGATTGGAGGACAGCATCGGACAAGCCCGGTGCTAAAACGTCCGGGAAGGCGCGGATCGTCCTCCTGCGGGATTACGAGAAGATGGATTCCAGTGCCTACCTGCTGTGGGATACGGCCAGCACCACGGGATGGCTGCCGAGATCGTCGGAGGGGCGATCCCGGCAGCTTTGGATCGATCAGGTGAGCAGCCTGACGGAGAAATATGCCATGGTGAAGCAAATGGACGTTGCAGGCGTGGGGATCTGGGCTTTGGGGTATGACCACGGAAGCGCACGGTACTGGAACCTGCTGAGAGGCCAGTTTGCCGATTGCAGTGCCACGGAGACGGACGAGCTCGCCCGTGACAGCAAGCCCGCCACCCCGGGGCTTGAGGGGCCGACTTCCGCAGAGCGCAACGTTTGGAACTGGGCCTGGATGCTGGGGGGCGGGCTGGTCGCGATCGCGATCATCTGGGCGGTGAAGAAGTATCTGTAAGCCAGGAGGGTCGGGGAACAATGCGCATCCTGCATGAACATCCGGACGGGCGACCCTTGTGCATTGATCCTTGGTCCGGTCGATCTGCGACCATCCCTTCCCATGCAATGTCCCTGGACGGGATGCCACCTGGAGGCTCCGGAAATAATGGAGGATGACCTCGTGGGGGGCAAATGAAGGCTGATCGGCACCGGGCTGTGGATGCCCCCCCTTTCAGAGGGCGAAACGCGTCGAAGTGCAGGGCAATTTCGCTTTTTGAGGGGCCATGATGCAAATCTAGTGACATTCTTGCTAAATTCGCGTCGAATGTGATTTACATTCATTCTTTTGACCTTACAGAGCAGGTATGATCTATCAGCTAAGAATTACCCTCAAGGGCATCGAGCCACCGATATGGCGGACAATCCTCCTGGATCCCACCATGTCCATGGATGAATTGCACTTCGTGACCCAGAGTGTCATGGGTTGGGAAACGGAGTTTGAATATCAGTTTTCGTCCGGAAAACGCCGGATCATAGACCCAGAGGACGATGGCCAAGAGGATGATGAATTCGCTGATGACATCCTCGTGGGGCAAGCCTTCAGGAAGGCTGGGGACAAATGGCTTTACCTGTATGATTTTGAGGATCGGTGGGAGCATGAAATCCTGCTGGAGAAGATCGTGGAGATGGAGCCCGGTGTCGATTATCCCATTTGTATTGACGGTGCGCGTGCATGTCCGCCGGAGGCCTGTGGTGGCACTGCGGGCTATCTGAACATGATCACCATCCTTCGGAATCCCAAGGATCCCGACCATGCCGAGGTGCGTGAATCCCTCGGGGAGTATGATCCGGAAGAGTTTGACAAGGAGGCCGTCAACGAGGTGCTCCATGACCCGGACAACTGGGAAGAGGAGGACGAGGACTGATCGCATGCCGCGATCAGGGTCGCTACCGACCGTCGAAGGGTAGGGGAGTGCTTGTTTGTCCGGCCCTTGTCCGGCCAGATGCTGCCCAATCCAGGTGGCTTGACCTCCATGCGGTACGCGGTGCGCGGGCGGCTCCCATTGAAACTCTGCATCGCCGGGGTACCCGTCCAACTGGCATCCTCCACACTTTGCGAGGGGATCGGGGGGATGTATCTCACTTCATTGCACCATCCTCAGCTTATGCCCCCTCATCCGCTGGAAATAGTCCGTATCCTCGGCCGCCCCAGCCGCAGAGAGCATCCAGAGCACGGGCATCCGCGCCCTGACCTTCATGGCAGGTGCGAACCCATCCGTGAAATAGATCAGGGCGTCCGGGTGGTCATGCTCATTTGCAAAGCGGATGGGAGGGTCGAAACTGGTTCCTCCACGGCCATGAACCTTCGTCGGTGCCTTGCCTGCATACTGGTACTGGGCAGCAATCTCCAGGTCACATTCCACCACAGTCACCTCTGCGCCTTGCTTCCAAATATGGTAGATTTCACCGAAGAATTCCTCCAGCTCCCGGTCCGTGATGGAGCTGGAGGAATCGATGGCGACCAGCAGCCTTTGGCGCTTCCGGATTCGGATCCCCGGGGTCGTACCGTACCGCTTGCTTGGTCGGCGGAGGGTATTCCTGACATAGGTTCTGCTGCTGCGCTCCGCAAACAGCCGGAGGAGCCGCCTCCAATTCACGGTGGGTTGCCGCGCTTTTTCCAGGGATTCCAATTGAAACCTGAGCCCTGCCGGCAGCATCCCCCATTCCCTGGCATCACGGCGGGTCTTTTCCAACGATTCCTGGATGGCTTGGGCGACCTGGTCCTCCAAGATTTCCCGATGGGCGGCGGGCAGCCGATCGAGTTCCACCCACAGGGCGTGCTTGGATTGCCATACATCGCCCTCCCGGAGGATTCTTTTCAGGTTTTCCCATGCCTCCCGACCCTCATGGCTCACATCGTCGCCCGCATCGCTTCCTGCCCAGGTCTCGAACCGTTCCTTCAGGCCCTGGAGCTTGCGGTAGTATTCGTCTGCATCCCGGTCCGGTTCCAGCCCGACCCCTGGAAACAGGCCCAGGTGGATGCGGTTCCCTGGAAGCCAGTCCTGCCGAATGTACTGGTTGACCACCAGGTCACAGGCGATATTGAACAGGTCCCGGTGCGGGTAGTCCTTGCCCCGGAAAATGTGCTTGAAGACGACATGGAGGATCTCATGCTTCACCAAGCCCATTTTCAGGTTCCCATTCACGAGCTGTTCCTTCCAGAAAACGGGATTGATGTGCAGCTTGATGTGGTGACCCGCTGATCCGATGGCCATGGTCTGGACATTTTCATGGACTTCCTTCAAGATTCCCACAAAAAAATGCCCGTAGAAGCCTTCGGTATTCAAGAAGGCACTCGTCACCTTGGAGACATCGTCGAGAATGGCATCGGCATCCCATTCCATGGGGCTAGAAGATATTCTTGATGAACAGTTCCCCCAGCCGGGGATCCCCCCAGAGGGACTTGAGGCTGGAATTTCCCTCCCGCATCAGATCCTGGCCGAGCATGAACCGCATGTCATTCGGAAGGAGGTCCATCATTAGGAAGTGGATGACATTTTCCCTTGCCCGGCCCTGCAGATCCACATTGTTCATGACTAGGTGATTGAAGAGCCGGGTCGCGATGACCGACAAGATGTCCACGCGCTTGGTCTCCCCCATGACCATCCTTCGGATGGGCTCGCCCACCTCCTTCTCGTAATCGGCCGCATCCAGGATCTCGCCGGGGGAGGGCAGTTTGCTGAGCTTGTTGCTGACGAAATTGACGAATGAGGTGACCGTGGCAGTGTCCAGGCAGGCGTCGCCCAGCATCTTCACCAGCCCGAGCTGCTCCTGGAGGTTCTCAATGGGCGCGATGCTCTCGAAGAATTGCACCAGGGTCCGTGGTGTCGTCCGCTCGCCCGTGACGACCTCGGGATAGGTCAGGACGAAATTGATGCCCCGGGGATCGACCCGGTTCTGTTCCGCCCATGCCGCCCAGCGCTTCAGGTCGAAGACCAGGGAAATGTGCATCATCCGCGTCAGCATGGCAAAGTCCATCGGGGTCACGCTGTAGTCGCCGCCATCCGGGTTGGCGGTGAGGACCACCTGCCACTTCGGGGGCAGCTTCCACGACACCAGCGCATAATTCTGAAGCAGCTGCATGATCCCCCGCAGGATGCGGTCGTCGGCACGGTTCACATCGTCGATCAGGAGGATGCCCGGCCCCTCCTGGTGCGGCACCCAGTCCGGCGGCACGAATTCCGTGGCAGCCCTCCCGTGGGCTTGGTCGGCAATCCGGGGCATTCCCACCAGGTCGCCCATCTCCTCGAACTGTGCCGGCGCGATATAGGCCCAGCGGTAGCCATTCTGACGGGCGATCTGCTCCACGAGCTGCGTCTTCCCGATCCCATGCTGCCCCCAGATGCAGATCGGTGTCTTCATGCGGCCCGCCGCCTCTGCCATGGCGTTCGTCGCAAACGTATGGAGGATGAAGTCTTCCACCTCCTTGCTGTTGCACTTGGTGCCGTAGTAGAGGTAACTGTGCTGCGCCATGGAGGGCGAAGTTAGGGGTAAATGGGCAATGCAGCGCGGATAATGCCTGAATGGGCAGTTTGCCCGGGCACCCTTGGTTCGTGCCAGGACTGATTCCTCCGGCACCAGGGATGGGCTCCTCCAATTCCCCAATCCCGAACGGACGCCTGGGGTGGCATCGAAATCCGGCCTGCGATCAGTGCATGCCCTGTTTCTGACGTGGATGGCGTCGTCCGCCGATCGGCCGCCATGGGAGGGGGGATCGCAGGGGTCATGAATCTTGCATGTCCTTAACGGTCATTTCCCTGGTACAAACTCGACGATCATGCTGGGCAGCCGCTGCACAATCGCCTCACGGTCAATATCCAGGGGCAGATCCATCCCGACCAGCCGAAGGCGGCGCATCTGCGGCATGGCACGCAACTGCTGGATCAGGATGTCCAATGCCTTGCCCTGCATGACCGGCAAGGAAAGCTCCCGCAGGCGGCCGAGGGTGCTCAGGTCCATGTTCAGGACGGGCAGGCTGTTCCCATTCAATGCCAGGATCTCCAGGCTGCGGAGCCCTTCGATGGCCTTGGGAAACGCCGTCAATTGATTGTCACTGAGGTCCAGCCAGCGGAGCTGCTGCAGCTGGCCGATGCTCCCGGGCAGTTCCCGCAGTCGATTGCTCCCGGCATACAGGTCGTTCAGGAGCACCATGCGGCCGATGTCCTCCGGCAGCTCGGCCAGCCGGTTGTGGGAGGCAGAGAGATAGCTGAGCTGGCTCGCCGCGCAGATCCCGTCCGGAAGCCGCTCCAGGTCATTCCCCCTCACGTCCAGCCGCTCCAGCCGTGGCAGTTCACCCAGCGATGGCGGCAGCTCCTTGAAGTAGTTCTCACTCAGGTCGAGCTGCGTCAATGCCTGCAATCCCTGAATGGAGGCCGGCAACTGCACCACCCGGTTTTTCCCGATCAGCAGGCGCTCCAGGCTGTGCAGCGCCCCGATCCCCTCCGGGAGGCCGTGCAGCTGGCAATCCGTGAGTTCCAGGGTCCGCAATTGCTGCAGTCCGCTGATGCTCGGCGGGAGGCTCTGCACCTTGGTGCCGTTCAGGAGCAGGATCTCCAGCCGCCCCAGGCTTCCGATTTCGTCCGGCAGCCGCTCGATCGGGTTTCCGAAGAGGTGCAATTCCTGCAATTCCCGGAGCTCCCCGATTTCCGGGGGAACCGTCTGGATGCGGTTGCGGTCGGCAGCCAGGAATTGCATCCCGGTCCACTGGCCGATGGTCGCCGGGAAGTGTGGAATCCTGTTCCGGGACAGGTTCAGCATTTGCAGGCGCGTGGCTTCCGTCATGTAGCCGGGCAATTCGTCCAGGGCATTGTCGCTCAGGTCCAGCAACTCCAGCGCCTGCAATTTGGAGATGCCCGGGCTCAGGCGGCTCAGGCGGTTGCCGTGGAGGTCCAGGCTGCGAAGCCTGGTCATCCTTGCCATGATGGGCGTGAGCCTGTCGATCTTGTTCCGGCTGAGGTCCAGCTCTTCCAGTGCCTCCAGGCGGCAGATTTTCTGGTCCATGGACGTGAGCGCATTGTCGCTCAGGTCCAGTCTCGTCACCTGCCCGATCTCGCCGAGGTTGTCAGGAACCTCCTGCAAACCCATGTTGCTCAACCTCAATGTCCCGTCCTTGGCAAATTTCGCTGCAAATTCCGCCGTGTCTTCCACCCCATAGCGGAGCAGGAAGTCCAGGCTGAGATCCTGAAAGCGATAGAGATACTGTGCCAGGACGGTGCGGTCAATGGTCTGCTTCCGCCGCATGCGCCGGTACCAATCGGTGATGGCAACCTTGCCTTTGAACCGGTCCGGGTCGAGCTCCTCCTTCAGATCCCTGGACAGTCGCTTGGGTGCCGTCACCCTGAACAGCTCCGCCGCCCGCCGCCGCACAGGCACCTGGGGACTGAACAACCCGAGCGCCAGCAGGTCTGTCAACGCAAACGAAGCGTCGGGAACCCCTGCGAGGATTTCCAGTCCCATGGCCACGTTTTCCGCCTTGGGACTGCGCAGCAGCTGGAGGAGATGGGTCTTGGAAGGCTGCAAGCCGCCGTTTTCGTCTGCATTCATTCAGGAATATCCATTGTTCCAGGCGCAATTTAAACCCTAAGCCCCAACAAGCAACGCAACATTTTCAAATCATTGGGAAGATGGCCTAGCCAAGGTCGGAGCTTTCCTCCGGTTGCAAGGGCATGCAATGGTATCCGACCTGCGGTGAAGGACAAGGCTGAATTCGGCTGCTACTCGAATTCGTGGGTGGATATAGTTGTGCTTTCGGGGTCAAATTGTTATGTTTGTCACATGATGTCGGTCAAGGGTTTTTTACATGCGGAAGAGGTCCTCGAGATCAAGAAACGGCACCGGCAGTGCCGGTTGAAAAGTTACGCCGACCGCCTGAAGGCGATGCTGCTGCTCAACGACGGGTATTCTTTTGCGGAGGTCTCAGCCATCCTGGTCCTCGACGACGACA
>JBJOPY010000028.1:0-4128 GCA_046050405.1 Bacteroidota bacterium
TAAGGAAAGAAGATGCGCTCGAGTACCATCGGCGCGAGCCCAAAGGCAAGATTGAGGTGACCTCCACCAAACCAGTTTCCACACAACGTGATCTTTCCCTGGCTTACAGCCCTGGTGTTGCCTATCCATGCCTCGAAATTGCCGCAAATCCGGATCTGGTGTATGAATACACCGCCAAGGACAACCTCGTCGCAGTATTGACAAATGGAACGGCAGTCTTGGGTCTGGGCAATATCGGGCCGGAGGCTGCCAAGCCTGTGATGGAAGGGAAGGCGGTCCTGTTCAAGAAGTTTGCAGGCATTGATGTATTCGACATCGAGATCAAGGCCGACACTGTGGAGGAGTTCATCGCTGTCGCCAAGGCACTGGAGCCCACTTTTGGTGGCATCAACATGGAAGATGTCAAGGCACCCGAGAGCTTCGAGATCGAGCAGCGGCTGGTGTCTGAAATGAAGATCCCTGTGATGCATGATGACCAGCATGGTACAGCCATCATTTCCTCCGCCGCGCTTCTCAATGCCCTGATCGTGGTCGGCAAGAACATCGACGAAGTGAAGTTCGTCGTGATCGGTGCGGGGGCTGCGGCGCTAGCCTGCCTGAGTCTTTACCAAGAGCTCGGTGCCAAGGTCGAGAACATACAAGTTTTCGACCGGGAGGGACACATACACAGGGGGCGCCCGGACATCAACCGTTACCAGCTGAAGTATGCGCATTCATCGCCAATGACCCTGTCCCAGGCCTTCATTGGTGCCGATGTGATGATTGGACTGGCCTCGGGCGGCTTGGTGAGCCAAGAGATGATCCAGGTGATGGCTCCCAATCCAATCGTTTTCGCGCTGGCGAATCCTGATCCTGAGATCACCTGGGAAGATGCCATGGCAGTGCGTCCTGATGCCGTCATGGCTACGGGTCGCAGTGATTACCCCAATCAAGTGAACAATGCGCTGGGCTTCCCCTATATATTCCGTGGCGCCCTCGATGTCCGTGCAACCACGATCAACACCTATATGAAGATCGCCTCGGCGAAGGCAATTGCAGAACTGGCCCATGAGGCCGTACCGGAAGCGGTCAACATTGCCTATGATGAAAAAAACATCACATTCGGGAGAAACTACCTGATCCCCAAACCCCTAGATCCTCGTTTGATCACCTCCGTCTCCAGCGCGGTGGCACGGGCGGCGATGGAAAGTGGTGTTGCCCGCAAACCCATCCACGATTTTGATTCCTACAAGATACAGCTTGAAAAGCGGGTCGGTATTTATGAGAGCCTGAGTAAATCGATCATCGAAAAGGCGCAAAAAAGCCCTAAACGGGTTGTATTCGCAGAGGCAGACACTTATAAGATCCTCAAAGCCGCCCAGATTCTGAACGATGAAGGCATCGCGATTCCCATCTTGCTGGGAAACAAGAACAAGATTCGTGAAATCATCGAGGAGAACCATCTGGATCTTTCAGACATCAGCATCATTGACCCGCTACAGGAGGACATTCAGCGTGACATCTATGGAAAACTGTTCCATGAGAAACGGAAACGGAAAGGAATGACCCTGCACGATGCCGTAAAACTCATGCGTGAGCGCAACTACTTCGGAGCCATGATGGTCGAGACCGGCGTGGCCGATGCACTGGTTTCCGGCCTCACGAAGAACTATCCGACCAGCATCAAACCTGCGCTCCAGGCCATCGGGCGACCGACTGGAGGAGGGATTTTGGCTGGAATGCACATTGTGAAGACCAAGCGCGGCCCCTTTTTCTTCGCCGATACCACTATCAACAAGAAGCCATCTGCCGAAGATCTCGTGGCAATCGCAGAGATGGTCGAAAGCGCCGTCCGCTTTTTCAACCATTCCCCGCGCATCGCGATGCTCTCCTATTCCAATTTCGGAAGCAATATCGACGAAACAACCAGTGTAGTCATCGAAGCCACGGCCATTCTTCGTCGGAAACATCCTGATTGGATCCTGGACGGCGACATCCAGGCCAATGTTGCCGTTCGCCCGGACATCCTGGAGGAAAACTACGACTTCAGCATCCTCGCGAAGACGGGTGGGGCCAACACCTTCATCTTCCCCGACCTCATGAGCGGCAACATCACCTACAAACTGATGGCCGAGCTGGGTGAATCCGAGTTGATCGGGCCGATCCTGCTCGGGATGAAAAAGCCTGTCCACATCCTGCAATTGGGGAGTTCCGTGACTGAAATCGTCAATATCGCCGCCATCGCGGTCGTGGATGCCCAGAGGAAGGGGGAAGCCAAATGATTGTCTCGCTAAACGGCAAACTCACGCACAGGGATCCTGCCTTCATCGTGGTCGAGTGCGCAGGTGTCGGCTATCAGGCCCGCATTTCATTGAACACCTATTCCAGGATCGGAAATGTGGAGGCAGTGAAGGTGCATATCCATCAAATTATCAAGGAGGATACCCATGAACTCTATGCCTTCCACGACCTGAAGGAGAAAGGGTTGTTCATTCAGCTGATCGGCGTACAGGGCGTGGGAGGCAATACGGCAATGACCATTCTCTCCAGCATCGAACCCAAGGAGCTGTTTCAAGTCATTGAGACCGAAAACCTCACGCGCCTGAAGCAGGTCAAGGGGATCGGGGCAAAAACTGCATCCCGTATCATCTTGGAACTCAAAGGAAAGCTCGTGATGGATGGAACTGTCAGCATGGCTTCTCCAGCCAACAAGCTTCGTGACGACGCCATCTCTGCGTTGGTAAGCCTCGGAATGCCGAAAGCAGCCATGGAAACACGCGTGGATGCTCTCTTGAAAGCTGCGGGCTCGGAACCGCCTTCGATCGAGAAGCTGATCAAGGATGCGCTGAAAGGTTAGTGGGATCGGTGAATTCTGGGTTTTTCGGTGGGCGTCAATTTGGAATGTCCTCGCCTGTTCTGCTTGTGTCCCTTCCAGGATTCCGCCACCGGGACTCCGCCATCACCACACTGTCCTTCCGCACACTACGCGATCCCCGTCTGAGACCGACACATTCTCCCATTTGTGCATTGACTGCAAAGAAAGACCCTCTCAAATCTGCTTCGCATTGGAGCATTCCTTTCCATGGTGGCCACCACTCTGCGGGAGGTGCGTCCCCCTGGATATGACCAATTCTGCAGATGAGCCTCCGGCTCAGAGATGACCCTCATGGTTGCAGTCATTCAGTGCAATGCTAATTGCTGGAAATGATCAGGAAGATTGGTTTGTCATCCATGTAATTTCCAGCCCTTCAGAGACATTCCTCGTCCACAATCGGAGACTGTCGCACCGTACGCCAGTCTGAAGCAAAACCACCGCCTTGCGGTCCAGGTTCATTCAAAAGTAGACCCTCATTCGCCGAATTCGATGCTTACTCTCCGTAAAGGGCTGCTTTATGAACAGCCTTTTCGACACGGTGAACAGTCTCGGATCAAATACCCTGCTCTGGATCCCGGAGGTTCTATTGGCTGCGGATCATTGCAGGAAAGGGAGGTACAATGCTGCGGCAAACTTCGCTATCATGGGAAGACTCGCACCCAATATCCTCAACCTCGACAAATCTCCAAGGCGCGGCACCAAACGCATGGGAATGAAAGCAGCCTGAAAGGAAGGCTTCCTGCTCAATCTGCGGGTGTTCTTGAGAAATTGAAATGCGTTTAGTCCCTCCCTCCGAACCTCATTTTCTTTTCCATATTCCGATTTCCTGCGTAATTTTCGCCGTTCAATTTTTTACCTAGGCAAAATTTCTATATCGTTATGGGTCTGGCAGAAACGCTTGCACAGCTTGAGGAGAAATACTATGGCGAACTCGACGAGGATCGCGATGAAGCGATCGCAGAGCTTGCTGAATTGCACGTCGAAGCCTTGAAGAAGGGTATCTCCGAATTCAGGAAGTTCTCTGAAGAAGCCATGAAAGTCTGTGGTGGAATCTACATCCCTTATGTGATGTGGGTGGAGCTGGGAGAGTTCAACGACCATCAAAACAACCGCGAGCAGATTTTCAAGATCATGCAGGCGTTTGTGAATTCTGGATTTGAGGAGGAGGAGCGCAAAAAGATGAAGTCGCTTTTGATCACCTATTTTGCCATTGAACGGGAGTTTGAAGTGAACAAAATCCTCACCCTCATCGTGGACAAGGCGCATCCTGCCGT
>JBJOPY010000029.1:0-4407 GCA_046050405.1 Bacteroidota bacterium
TCTCCGGCTTGCAGTAGCTCCGGCGCAGGGCCGCGTTGGCGAAGCAGGCAAAGATGTCCAGCTCGGCGATCTGGAGGGCATTGTGCTGGATGGCGAAGAGCCATACCTGCAGCTTCTCCAGCAGATCGGCGTAGAGCATGGTCTCCAGGGCCACGATGCGCTCCTCGGCATGGAGGATCTTGTCCTCGTACTCCTTCAGCTCCTGCGTGATGTAGCGCTCCGCCCCGGTCAGGGTCTGCTTCCGCGTCCAGTCGTCCGGAGCCTTGTCCTTGTGGGAATTGGTGACCTCGAGGTAGTACCCGAAGACCTTGTTGTAGCCGATCTTCAGCGAGGAAATGCCCGTGCGGTCGATTTCACGTTGCTGCATGTCCAGGAGGAGGTCCTTGCCGTTGGCACTGATGTTCCGGAGTTCGTCCAGCTCGGCATTCCATCCAGGCCGGATCACACCGCCGGTGTTCAGGTTGTTGTTCGGGTCCTCCTGCAAGTACCCCTCCAGCAGGCCCAGGGCCTCGGAGATGTCCTGGAAGGCATCCTCGCGACGGTCCATGTGGACGACGCCGAAGTCGCGCAGCACCCTGCGCAGGGGAGTGAGCAGGCGGAGGCTGTTGCGCAGCATCATCGCCTCCCTCGGCTGCGTCTTGCGGGTCGCGAGCTTGGAGACATGGCGCTCCAGGTCGCCTGTCTTCTTCAGGATGTCCTCCATCCGGCGGAGGTTGTCCTGGTCCTTCAGGAGCGCCTCGACGGTTTCCAGCCTTTTTCGGATCAAGCCAAGGTCTTTCAGCGGAAAGAGCAGCCATCGCCTGAGCAGCCGCGCGCCCATGGGGGTGACGGTAAGGTCCAGCACATCCACGAGCGATTTCCCATCGGGATGGTTCGGGTGGAGGAGCTCCAGGTTGCGGATGGTGAATTGGTCGAGCCATACGAAGCCGGAGTCGTCGAACCGTGTGATCCCCGAAATGTGGTCGATCTGGGTTTGCTGGTTTTCACGGAGGTAGTGGAGGATGGCTCCCGCAGCGACCACCCCGGCCTCCTCCTGGTCCACCCCGAAGCCCTTCAGCGACCGGGTCTTGAAGTGGCCGCGCAGGGTCTCCATGGCGTAGTCCGGCTGGAAAATCCAGTCCTCGAGCCGGGAAATGTAGAACTTCTCCCCGATCTCCTCCTTGAACTGCCGCAGGTCCTTTCGCGGGACCAGCACCTCGGAAGGCTTCAGGGTGTTCATGAGCTTGTCCGCCTGCTGGACGGAACCTGAGAGGCAGAAGAACTCGCCCGTGCTCACCTCCACGAATGCGAGCCCGACCTCCTTGGGGCGGAAATGCAGGGCGGCAAGGTAATTGCTTTCCTTGCTGTGCAGCATCTTGTCGCTGATCGCCACCCCCGGGGTCACCAGCTCGGTCACTCCGCGCTTGACGATGCCGATGGCTTGCTTGGGGTCTTCGAGCTGGTCGCAGACGGCCACCCGCTGGCCTGCCCGGACCAGGCGCGGGAGGTAGGTATCCAGGCTGTGGTGCGGGAACCCGGCGAGCTCCATGACCCCCGCCCCATTGTTCCGGCGGGTCAGGACGATCCCGAGGATCTCGGAGACCTTGACCGCGTCTTCCCCGAAGGTCTCGTAGAAATCCCCCACCCGGAACAGCAGCACGGTTCCGGGATGCTGGGCCTTGATGGCATTGTACTGCCTCATCAAGGGGGTATCTTTCGCTGCTTTGTCTTCCTTTTCCTTCAACGGTATCACAGTCGTTACACGCTCCGAAAATACGCGAATTTCAGATTGGAAAAGACCGCCATGGAAAGGAGGAATGATCCACAGGGAACAGCCGCCGGGACTGAACCCTGGCCATGGGAAACTCCAGTCAGGGATCCCCGCAGGATGGAGGGCCATCCGTCCCCTACCCCTTCAGCGATCCCAGCGATGATTCATTTCAGCGCCTTCTCCTCCGGCCATACCACCCCGCATTCCCCCTTGGTCATGTCTGTCAGCGTATAGCCCTGGACTTTCCACAGGGGATAATCGAGGGTGTACGTGCCTTCCTCCGCCGCCTCGAATGCCTGCACCTGCAAGAAATCTGCACTCTCGTAGCACGATTCCCGGTCCACCATGATCATGATGCCCTTCGGGGTGAATGTCTTCTGGTCGATCATGAACACATAGCTGCCCTGGGCGACGCTGCACCCGGGATCGATGTCGATGGCGATCCGGTCTGCCGTTCCACCGACCCGAACCACCCCGGATGCCAAATCGAGCCGGACAAACCGGAATGCATCCACCACCCCAGGAGCCAGCAGGGGGTCATAGTAGCGTTTCTTGATGCGCTTGCTCCGGTTGATGATCTCCCATTCGTAGGTACCATCGCAGCGCAGCTCGCCCTCCTCCCACTTGACCTGGTACTTCTCCCCTTCCACCACGAACCGCCCTGTGAAGGCATCTCCATCTGGACTGTTCCATTGGACCTGTCCTGAAAACCGGGGACTTGCCGCGTATTTTTTTTGGTAGGCCAGCATCAGGTTCGCCGGGTCGTAAGCCTGTGCATTTGCCATGCAAAAGGCCAAGGTTGCCAATAGCAATGGGATGGTTTTCTTCATATTGCGAAAATAAGGGAGACAATCATCAATCCCAAAGATACACATCAATTTCTCTCCAAAAACCCAGTCAAAAATGGCACATTTTTCGCGGATCCTCCATAAAGTCCTAGATTTGCCGCGTAACATGAACCCAAAAACATGGATTGCAGCAGGTCGTTTGACATCTGGAAATGCGGAAACTGAAACTGGATGAGCTAGGTCGGAAGACTGTGGAGCAATACAAGAACGCCGAAAAACACCCGGTCGTGGTGGTGCTGGACGACATTCGCAGCATGATCAATGTGGGGGCCGTCTTCCGGAACTGCGATGCATTCCTGGTCGAGAAGCTCTACCTCTGCGGATACACCCCCACGCCACCGCATCGCGAGATCACGAAGTCGGCACTCGGCGCGGAGGATGCAGTCGATTGGGAACATGTGGCTGACATCCGGCTCCTGGTCGCGTCCCTGCATGCCAAGGGCTACAAGGTCGCCAGCATCGAGCAGACAGATGGCAGCATCCCGCTGCCCGGCTTCAAGCCGACGGACGATGAGCGATGGGCGATCGTCTTTGGGAATGAAGTGGACGGGGTTCAAGCAGAGGTGGTGGCACAATCGGACGTGGCGGTGGAAATTCCGCAGTTCGGCACCAAACACAGCCTGAACATCTCCGTGGCGTCGGGGATCGTGCTGTATGCCTTGATTGGCGCCCGCTGAACAACAGGGTTTTCCCCAGTGGGATGCCCAATTCTGGGGCAAGTCCCTATGGCTGGCCCTTGACAGGACGAGGTGCCTGCCCTGTGTCCAGGCTGAGGATTCCCATCCCTCCCGGGAAGGGGGCAGGGTTCGCAGTGTGGGACAGCATCCAAGGACGTGGGTGGGGTACGATGGGAATGGCGTCCAAGACTTCGGGCAGCCTCAAGCGGGCATACTTCAACCCCGGGAGGGATCTACGGCGTGCGGACTTCCGACCAAGGCCCAGAGGGGTCACAAAGGGACTTCGAGCCCGTCCTCCCAGGGATCCACGGTACCGATCATGGCATTCTTGGAATCGTCGCACAATGCCTGGATGACCCCGTCGCTGATCTCATCGTGGTTCAGGCGAAGGGTGGCACCTTTCTCGCGCTTGAAGCCCAGCACGATGATGCGGTACAGCACGCGTTCCAAGTTCAGGAAGATGCTCTCATAGTATTTCCGTTCCTTTCCCTTCGGCAGGTCCTGCGCAGGGAGGATTTGGAAATAGCGGCAGACAGGGGAGGTTGCGTTCAAGATCGAGGCGATCATGTCCAGCACCTTGAGGACCTGCTCATGCACCCAGTTCACGGCGAGTGTGAAAGGGCCATGGGCCTGGATGGACTCGTGAAGCCGCTCCGACAAACGATCGGCTTCTTGATAATCGACCTTGATCACATTGATTTTGCCGGAAAGTTCCCCCGCCCTGCCGCAGAGCTTATCCAGATCGTCTTCTGATCTGGCCAAGACTGTCACGACATTGTCATGAGAAGCGAGGAAGAGCGAAACCTTGTCCAGGATACTGGTTCCACCCACTACTAAGACATGTGCCATAATCTTCTTTATCAAGCGGTTTCAAAAATCCATTGCTCCATTCACCCACGGGAACTTCAGGAAACGCATTCCTCCATCCTCCATCACATGCTGCCAGTTACGAGCGTGGGGATGATCTGCTTTTTGGCTTGAGACAGTAGGGAAGTTACGACTCATTTTCCACATTCGTTGCATGGGTGGGAAGAATATCCCTGGATCCAACCGCAACAAGCTGACAATCAGCGGAGATAGTTTTCTCCGTTGCGCCGGGCCCGCATGGGACCATTCAGGGGTCTGGGCAGGA
>JBJOPY010000030.1:0-3990 GCA_046050405.1 Bacteroidota bacterium
GCCGGAAGGAGTCCGTGTTCATGGGTGGAACGGTCGATGGCGGCATGTACTTCAGATGTGCCATCTTGAAAAGCCGCCGGATCGCCTCTGCCAGATTGCCCTCGCCACGAAGCCGGGTACCCGGCCTGCTGTCTCCCAACGATCCCCCGTGGGCTTCGGCTACCTGCCTCAGTACCTTCTCCGCACGGTCGGGGAGATTTTTCCGGATCCAATCCGTGAATATCTCGCCAATGGCCCCGTTCAGCCGTACCAGGGTGTAACCGGCAGTGACTGCGCCGGCCGCAGCCGCCGCCTTCATGATCGGGACCAGTTCCTCGCTGGTGAGACCCGGAATGATCGGGGCAATCATGACATTCACCGGAATGCCTGCCTGCGTCAGCTGCTCCACGGTCTTCAACCGCTGGGCGGAGGTCGCGGTCCGTGGCTCCATCACACGCCGCAGGCCCTCATCCAGGGTGGTGATGCTGATGTTCACCCTGACAAGGTTGTCCTTGGCCATTTCGGAGAGGATATCCATATCCCTCAGGATCAGACTGTTTTTCGTGATGATGCCCACGGGCTGCCTGAACGCCGCCATGACCTCCAGGAGCTGGCGCGTGATCCCATACCTTCGCTCCGCAGGCTGGTAGCAGTCTGTATTCCCGCTCAGCAGGATCGGTTTGCACTTGTACCCCTTCTTGCCGATCTCATGCCGCAGCAGTTCCGCCGCATTTTCCTTGACCACGATCTTCCGCTCGAAGTCCAGCCCGGCACTCAGCCCCCAGTACTGGTGGGTGACCCGCGCATAACAGTAAGTGCAGCCATGTTCGCAGCCCTGGTAGGGATTAATCGAGTAATCCATCGGGATGTCCGGGCTCTTCACCACATTGATGATCCTGCGAGGATGCTCCAGGAGAAACTCCGTGGGGCTGTTTTCAAGCAGCGGCTCATCCAGGGCCTCGAGGTTCTCCTGTACATAATGGGTGGCCGAGTAGGGGTTGTGCGCATTGTACTGCGCCCCACGCCCCTTCATGTAGTCCGGTTCCTGCTTCATTCAGCTTCCATCATCTTTGGATTGTAAAAACAGCAATCCATGCGCATCCAGCAAATTTTATTGTCAATAATTTAAAAAGGAAGGCATTCCATGGGCTGCCGTTCCGGCAGTCCTGGCCATCATGTACGCTTTGGGCGAAGGGTTCCTTCCAGTGCCGATCACCTCCCAGTGCCGGTCTGGATAAGCGTGCGAATACCGGCACCGTTTGAATTTCCAGGGCGGGAGCCCGGGCTCCGAAAGGTGCTTCGTCAATTTTTCAATTTTCAGTTCTCCATTATTCGAGCTAATATTGGCGTTCAAAATCGTTGCAAGTAAGAAGAGCATTATGAAGCTTCACGAACATCAGGCAAAAGAGGTCATTTCCAGGGCGGGTGTCCCGATCCAAGAGGGCAAGGTCGCATTCTCTGTGGCAGAGGCCATCGACGCAGCCCGGACATTGTATGAAAGCCCGACAGGGAAGGAGTGGTATGTGGTGAAGGCCCAAATCCACGCTGGTGGTCGCGGGAAGGGAGGCGGCGTCAAGCTGGCGAAGTCCCTCGGGGAAGTGGAAGAAAAGTCCCGGCAAATCCTGGGAATGAACCTGGTGACCCAGCAGACCGGCCCCGAAGGCAGGATGGTCAGGCGCCTGCTCATCACGAAGGATGTGTACTATCCGGGCCCGAGGCAGCCCAAGGAATTTTACGTCTCCATGACCCTGGACCGTATCGTGGGGCGCCTCGTCATCATGGCCTCCGCTGAGGGCGGCATGGACATTGAGGAGGTGGCAGAGAATCACCCAGATAAGATTGTCAAGGAGTGGATCGATCCCGTGGCGGGCCTGCGGGAGTTCCAGGCACGCAAGATTGCCTTCAAGCTCGGGCTGGAGGGCGAAGCCATCCACCGCACGGTCTCCATGCTCATGAAATGTTACCGTGCCTACATGGACAACGATTGCTCCCTCCTGGAGATCAATCCGATGCTGCGGACGAGTGATGACCATGTCATCGCTGTGGACTGCAAGATGGACATCGATGAGAATGCCCTCTTCCGGCAGCCGGGATTGGCTGCCATGCGTGACCAGTTCGAGGAAGACCCACTGGAAATAGAGGCCGCCGAACACGGACTGAATTACATCAACCTCACTGGAAATGTGGGCTGCATGGTGAATGGGGCGGGCCTGGCGATGGCCACGATGGACATGATCAAGCTCGCCGGTGGCTTCCCCGCCAACTTCCTGGATGTCGGCGGCAAGGCAAATGCTGAAACGGTGGAGGCTGCCTTCAGGATCATTTTGAAAGATCCAGCGGTAAAGGTTATCTTGGTGAACATTTTCGGTGGGATCGTCCGGTGCGACCGCGTCGCGAACGGTGTGGTGGAGGCCTACAAAAATATCGGAAACGTTTCCGTGCCGATCATCGTGCGCCTCCAAGGCACCAATGCGGAGGAGGCTGCCAAGATCATTGAAGATTCCGGGCTGAAGGTGACCTCTGCCATCACGCTTGCAGAAGCTGCGCAGAAAGTCAAGGAAGCCCTCGCAGAGATATGATTTAAACTTTTCGGTATTAATTTTCGTAAAAGCGGGTTAGCTAGTTCTAACCTGCTTTTCTTTTTTTACACCGCTTGATTCCATGAAGGCTCGCTTCTACGCATTATCGATCTTGTTTTTCCCCTTTCTCTTTCCATCGAACAGCCGGGCGCAACTGGAGAAATCCCTGCTTTGGGAAATCAGCGGAAACGGGTTGTCCGCTCCCTCCTATCTCTATGGCACGATGCACGTCGGCGACAAGCGGGCGCATGAATTCTCCAAGGCGACACTGGCTGCCTTCCAGCACGCGAAGACCTATGCGGGGGAACTCAATATGGAGAAGGTGGATCCGGTCGCAATGATGAACCTGATGAAGCTGCCCAGCGGCACCCAGCTCCATACCCTTTTCAGTGCGTCCGACTGGGCAAAAGTCGAAGCCTACTGCCGGGACAAGGTCAGGGTGAATCCGAACGACTTCGACGATTACAATATCTTCTTCCTCTATTCCCTCATCGCCCAGAGCCAATTCAAGAACCAGAAGGGCCGGGCGGTTGACATCTATTTCTACGAGGAGGCCAAGAAAGGGGACATGAAGCTGCTGGGGCTGGAAACGGTCGAGGAGCAGATCGCCACCATCAATAGCATGAGCATTGAAAAGCAGCAGAAAATGCTGATGGAGGCCATCGAAAGGACGAGGGGCGGCACGGAGAAGGACATGAAGATGATGATGAAATGCTATGGCAGGGGTGACCTGGAAGGGCTGCTGAAGATGAGCGAAGAGATGGACTTGGGCACCGACTTCGAGACAGCATTCATCACCGAACGAAACCACCGGATGGCAGACCGGATGGTTCTGGTCATGGAGTCGGGGCCGGCATTCGTGGCCGTGGGAGCCTTGCATCTACCGGGAGAAGAAGGGATGATCGCCTTGCTGAAGGGAAAGGGTTATGCTGTGCGGGCGGTGAGGTGATTCTTTTCAGGGAGAGGGTTGTTTCCCGCTACCCTTGGAGGCTGATCCTAAGAGAGAGAGGGGGGATATTACTTTTCCCGGATTGGAGACGGTGTCCCCGTGTCAAAAAAGCTGTCCATCAAGCATTCCGTTTGGAGAGGAAACACCGGACTCAGCGAACAGATGCCTGCTCTTGTCTGCTTTTACCGGCAATGGCCACCTCCCTCGGGAATGTGTGTCTTCCCAGAATCTTTCCATCCATGCACCAGTCTTCTGGGCATGAATCCAGGAATAAACAGGTGAAAAAAATAGGGGTCTCTTTCGAGACCCCTAAATCTTTGTACTTCAAACAGAGATCACTATTTGGTCGTGTCGACTGGAGTGGCAGTGGCTGGGGAGTCGCTGACTGCGCCCTCCATGGCCTTGCCCAGTTCTTCACCCATTTTGTCCAAGCCGTTTTCTCCGGTGGATTTGACCCAAGCTACCACCCACTTACCTTCTTCC
>JBJOPY010000031.1:0-4656 GCA_046050405.1 Bacteroidota bacterium
TTTTGATGTTATGAACCAATCCATCCTTCACTTTCTGTTCAGATATATATCTGACGTTATTTATTCGCGGAAATGGCTGTTTCCTTTTCGTTGCGGTATAAATTATTAGAATGATGATTCCAATGAGGATTATCGCAGCCATTCGTCTTTATATTTTTTGCCACATGCCAAACCTATACAATAAACACCACCCTTTGATCTGGAGAAACCACCAAATCCAAGCCGCACCATCACCGGACATCGGGATTTTGCCTTACGCTTCGTTCCAATGTCCCATTGAGAGACCGGCATTGCCGGAATCCCGGACGTAATTTACGAGAGGATCCGATACAATTCGATCCCAGTGGTAAAAAATTGTTTGCCAGACTTGTGGGAGGTGAGGAGGCTTCTCTCGACCCGAAAACGTTGGCTCCCCCGGAAATTGCCAAGGAACGCGAAGTGAACAAGTCCACCATCCGCCGGTAACTGGAGCGCAACTGCTCGCCGGGCACCCATGGGCTGAACACTGCTCAATTCCGCCCAGGAGCGTGCCCTGGCAAGGGCGCACAACAAGGGGACACGGCAACGCCATCGACGGGCAAATGCAGGCGCACATCCGCAGGAAGCTCACCGAAGAGGCCTGGAGCCCCGAACAGGCAGAGGGCAGGGCGGACAGGGGAGGCACCCCCATGGCTTCCCACGAGACCATCCACCGGTTCGTCCACGGGGACAAGCGCAAGGGCGGGGACCTCCATAAAAGCCTGCGCAGGACATACCGATGCCGCCGAAAGCGCAGGAACACCCGGAACAACAGGGGCCACATCCTCGGAAGGGTCGTCACCGGGAAACGGCCGCCCGCAGTCGATTGCCAGGACTAGTTCGAGGACTGGGACAACACCTTCGAAAAGGACACCGGAGTGCCATGGCGACCATGACCGAACGTGAGTCGCTCTACACCGTCATTACCCTACTCGGCCGCAGGGGGGCCGACCATGTCGCCCAACGAATCCAGGGCGACATGGAGAACCACCGGCGCAGGACCATCACCTTCGGAAACGGGAAGGGCGTTTGCAGGACATCCAAAAATCGCTGAACGACTCGGGGTCAAGGTGTACATCGCCCATCCATCGCGTCCTTGGGAAACAGACTGCAACGAGAACGCAAACGGCCTCATCAGGCAATATCTGCCCAAGTCAACCCCCCTGGACCAGACCTCCCACGGCCAGGCCAAGGACATCCAGAACAAGCTCAACAACAGACCCAGAAAAAAACTGAAATTCAAAACCCCAACCGAGGTATGATTACAACAGCGTTGCACTTCAAGGTTGAATTCGGCATTTACAGCCAACCAAAGGAGAAAGGAAACCCACAGACAAGCCCCTACAAGGCCATTTACAGCCGACCAAAGGAGAAAGAAAATCCGCACATGGAGAAAGGAAACCCGCCGGAAAGCCTTCCCAGCACCATTCAAATGCGACCGAAGGACAAAGGAAAGCGCAGAGCCCTGTTGCGGGATACCTTCCAAATTTGCTTTCTTTGCCGTAGTTTGGTTCACAAATGAGATCAAAAAGTTGAGTGCGCAAGAAAACGAGTATGATGTCGTGGTCATCGGCGGCGGTGTCGTGGGGCTGGCAAGTGCTTGGAAAATCCAGCACGCCCATCCGGAATTGAAGGTCTTGGTACTGGAGAAGGAGGCCTCGCTGGCCGACCACCAGACGGGCCGCAACTCCGGGGTCATCCACTCCGGCCTGTATTACAAGCCCGGCAGCTACAAGGCCAAGAACTGCGTGGAGGGAAGGCGGGAGCTTGTCGCATTTGCCCGGGAGCACGGCATCCGGCACGATGTATGCGGGAAAGTGGTGGTGGCTGTGGAGGAGAACGAACTGCCCTCCCTGGATAAGATATTCAACAACGGTCTGCAGAACCAAGTGGAGGGAATCGAGAAAATCGGCCCCGAAAGGCTGAAGGAGATCGAGCCCAGTGTCCGGGGGATTGCGGCGATATGGGTTCCCTGCACGGGCATCATTGACTACCGTGCACTTGCGGAGAAGCTTGCGGAACTCATCTGCAAGACAAATCCAGCCAGCAGGGTGCTGACAGGGCATGAATTGATCGGTATCGACAAATCCGGCCCCTCCACCGCCGTGCATACCCGCCAAAAAACCTTTCAGGGAAAGCACCTCATCTTCTGCGGGGGACTCCAAGCCGACCGCCTGGCGAAGATGGATGGCTTGGACGGGATCGGGATGAAAATCGTCGGGTTCAGGGGAGACTACTACGACCTGACCGAGCAAGGCAAGCCAAAGGTGAGAAATCTGATCTATCCAGTCCCCAACCCCGCGTTTCCATTCCTGGGCGTACACTTCACCCGCATGGTGGACGGCAGCATCGAATGCGGGCCGAACGCCGTCTTTGTCTTCAAGCGGGAAGGATACCGCAAGCTCTCCTTCAGCATTCGGGACAGCTATGACGCCCTCACTTACCGGGGAACCTGGAAGCTGTTTTTCAAACATTGGAGGTTCGGACTGGCAGAGTACCGGAGGGCATTCTCCAAACGGCTCTTCCTCAACACCTTGCAACGGCTGATCCCCTCCTTGGAGATGGATGACCTCCAGCCCGGCAGGGCGGGCGTGAGGGCCATGGCCCTGGATCCCGATGGCGACATGATCGATGACTTCAAGATCGAGTATGGCCAAAACAGCATCCATGTGCTCAATGCCCCCTCCCCGGCGGCCACCTCTGCCCTCGCCATCGGTACCGCAGTGCGTGAAATGGCAGAAAAACACTTCAACCTTCAATAGCAAAAAGAATGCAAGGCAGTTTCGTTGACCGCGCTGAAACCCTATCCCTCCTGTACGGAGACACACTGTTCCTGATACCCGAGGACGATGCCAGCACCAGCGGCAAACACGAGGATCCTGCGACGCAGGGAGAGGCAAATGCCCCGGCCCCGGAAACCCGAAGCGCTGCAGCGCCCGCTCCCCCTCCTGTGACCGAACCGATAGTGCATCCCCCCCGTCCAGCCGGAATACAGTGGCACCCCCGGCCGGGATCGAAGCTTCTGTTCATTCTCCAGCAAACAGAACACCAGGACCCCTTGCTCGCGGAGTTCCTGAACAAGATCGTCGAGTCGCTCGGGATCGCAAGCGAGAAAGCCGGATGGGGGATCATCACCGGGCCCGTCCACCCTCGCGAATTTGAGGAGATGCCGAGCCAGCATGGCATCGTCTTCGATGGCGATCTCTGGATGCATCCGCACGTAGCCGCCTCCTTTGGTGAAAAGGAAGTCTATTTTTCCTCCCGCCTGGCCTACCTTCAGAACGATGCAGAATCCAAAAGGCAACTCTGGGCCTACCTGAAGAATCTCAAGGAGACCCTTCGCTAGCCAATGGAAAAGCAATCGCTGTTCGTGGGGACCGGGAATCCCAAAAAACTCCAGGAAATGAAGGCGATCCTGGGGGATGGGTTCGACGTCAAAAGCTTCAACGACCTGCCTGCCCCGCTGGAGGTGGAGGAGACGGAGCCAACCCTGGAAGGCAATGCCCGGCTCAAGGCAATGTCCTACCATGCACATACCGGCCTGCCATGCCTTGCAGACGACACAGGGCTGGAAGTCGAGGCGCTGGGGGGTGCCCCGGGGGTCTATTCGGCAAGGTATGCCGGGCCCGGGAACGACCCGGAGGCCAATATCGCCAAACTCCTGGCCGCGCTCCAAGGGGTGTCCAACCGCCAGGCACAGTTTCGCACCGTCATCTCCTGGCATGACGGGAAGGAGCTGAGATACTTCGAAGGCATACTCAAAGGAACGATCGCACTGGAAAAGCGAGGACACAAGAACTTCGGCTATGATCCGATCTTCATTCCAGAGGGGGATTCCCGCACCCTGGCCGAGATGGCCCCAGAGGAAAAGAATGCCATCTCCCACCGTGGCCTGGCCGTGCGAAAATTTGCAGCCTACTTGAACCGGAAGCCATGAAGGCCGGACGGCCCCACTTTGTCGGAATCTCAGGGGGATCCGGCTCCGGCAAGACGACCCTGGTTCGCAGGATCATGCAGGAATTTGGCGACCAGGAGCTTGCGCTAATCTCCCAGGACAACTATTACCTCAGCCGGGAGCACCTGCCCCGTGACCCTGAAGGACAGGTGAATCTCGATCATCCTTCTGCCCTGGACCTGGACGCCTTGGCCGCCGATCTCGGCAGGCTCTCTGCCGGCGAGGGCTTTCAGCTGCAGGAATACAACTTCAACCATCCGGCGATCGTTCCGAGAACCCTGGCCATCCATCCGACCCCCATCGTCGTGATCGAGGGATTGTTCGTGTTCCACCATCCAGCCGTCCACGATATCCTGGACCTCAAGGTGTTTGTGGAAACCTCGGAAAACCTGCGGCTATCGCGCAGGATGTGGCGGGATGCGACCGAGCGTGGCACCGAAGGCGAGGACATCCTCGCCTATTATGAGAAGTTCGTGGCACCGATGTACCGTCAATACATCGAACCCTTCCGCAGCGATTGTGATCTCATCGTCCCGAATGACCGGCACATGGAAAAGTCCACCCTGGTGCTGATCGACCATCTGAAGGCAGTGATGCGCCGGAGGGTCCAGGATGCCTCCATCACCAGCACGAAGGGGTAGGAAGCCAGCCCACACCCCTGCCACACCGAACATGAAAAAGCC
>JBJOPY010000032.1:0-15094 GCA_046050405.1 Bacteroidota bacterium
GAGTATAAGAACAAGCTCGGACTGATCGCCATTCGCAGAAACCGGGAAGACAAGGCCAAGCTCGAGGGCAACGTGATCGTGGGTGCGCGTCAGGATTACGAGCCCAATTCAACCAACCCGATGGTGTCCATGACCATGAACTCCGAAGGAGGAACGGTCTGGCAGCGGATGACCAAGGACAACCTTGGCAAATCCGTCGCCATCGTGCTGGACAACTATGTCCAGACCTACCCCACGATCCAGGGCGTGATCAGCGGCGGCCGTTCGCAGATCACTGGCAACTTCACGGTGGATGAGGCCAAGGATCTGGCCAACCTACTGAAGGCAGGTGCCCTGCCGGTGCGTGCGCGGATCCTGGGCGACTCCCAGGTCGGGCCGACCCTGGGGGCAGACAACCTGAACAAGGGCTTGGTTTCGTTTCTCGTGGCCTTCTTCGCGGTGATCGCCTTCATGGGCTTCTACTATCGCGGTGCAGGCATGGTCGCCAATGTGGCCCTGATCATCAACCTCTTGTACATCTTCGGTGTCTCCGCTGCATTGAACGTCGTGTTCACCCTGCCCGGACTTGCGGCCGTCGTGCTCACCATGGGGATGGCCGTGGATGCCAACGTGCTTGTCTATGAGCGTGTCCGTGAGGAAATGGCCCTGGGCAAAGGCTACAAGGCAGCGGTACAAGCCGGCTTCAAGAATGCCTTCAGCACCGTGATGGACTCGAATATCACGACCTTCCTCACCGGATTGATCCTCTTCTGGTTTGGCATCGGCCCCATCGCAGGTTTCGCGGTGAACCTGATGATCGGCATCGTGACCTCCCTGATCTGCTCCTTGTTCATCACCCGCATCATCCTTGAGCGGTTCGGTGAACGCAAGGCTGAGGGTGTGCGGTTCGGGACCAAGGGTACCATCGAGATCTTCAACCACGTGAAGATCAAGATGACCCAGCGCAAGAAGTTCTTCTATGCGTTCTCCGGGACGCTCACGGGATTGTCAATGCTGAGTGTCGCCATCTGGGGTTTCCGTACGGGGGTCGAATTCGATGGTGGCCGCCAGGTAAAGGTTGAGTTCAACAAACCGGTCAATACGGAGGATATCCGCAAGCCGCTCACGGTGGCCTTCGATGACAAGGCACCTCTGATCCGTGCCATTTCCGGGTCCAATACGATGCTGATCACCACCAACTACAAGTCGGACGACCCAGAGGGTTCAGGGCGGGTCAATCAGCAGATCCTGGAAGTGATCGAGGCGGCGGCCCCGGGATCCAATCCGAAGATCGTGGAGAGTGTCGCCGTGGGGCCGTCGGTCGCCTCCGATATCAAGCGAAGCGCGATCTATTCCGTATTTTTCTCCTTGATCGTCATCTTCCTGTACATTCTCTTCCGTTTCCGCCGCTACCAGTACTCGGTCGGTGCACTCGCATCCCTGGTGCATGACGTCTCGATCGTCATGGGTTTCTTCTCCTTCTTCGGTCATTTTGACATCCTGCCGTTTACCTTGGAAGTGGATCAAGCCTTCATCGCGGCGATCCTGACGGTGATCGGTTTCTCGATCAATGACACGGTGATCGTGTTCGACCGAATCCGGGAAAACCTGCACGAGATGAAATCATCGCCATTGGGATTGATTTATGACGTCTCGATCGACCGGACATTCAGCCGGACGATCATCACCTCGGGGACGGTATTGCTGACCATCCTCGTGATGTTCCTTTTCGGGGGCGACGTCATTCGCGGATTCATGTTTGCACTGCTGGTCGGTATCGGGGTGGGTACCTACTCTTCGATCTTCGTCGCGAGCCCGATCGCCTATGACATGATTCGTGCCTTGGAGGGAGAGAACAGGGAGAAGGTGAAGCCAGCTGCGCCTGTTGCCAAACTCTGATCTCCCCGGACCTCAGGGAGCCGCCGCCGCCTCGGTGGCGGCTCCCTGAATGGTCTGCAATCTTGTCAGGCCATCTTGTCAGGATTGCCGAAATATCCTGCACCCACCCGGACTTCCCACGGAAATGCGGATTGCGGCACCTCGTTTGCATACGTCCACCGGTCATCGGAAGTCCTGAAATGGCCACCAAGAAGCTACAAAATTGATGATACATCAACTACACTCAGACAGCCCATTCGACGACAGTGACCTGCCCCTCCTCTCCGAGTCGGAGGAGAAGGATATGCTGAACGAGGAAGTCCCCGAATTGCTGGGCATACTTCCCTTGAAAAACACGGTACTCTACCCTGGTGTCGTCATTCCGATCACCGTCGGCCGCGACAAGTCGATCGCCCTGGTGAAGGAAGCCTATGCCAGGAAGGAGCGGCTGGTCGGCGTGATCGCGCAGCGCAGCAAGCACATGGAGGATCCTGAACCCGGGGACCTGTACCGTTATGGAACCATGGCGCGCATCCTCAAGTTGATCAAGATGCCGGACGGATCCATCACCATCGTGATCCAGGGGCGGGCACGCTTCGAGGTCATCGATTTCCTGCAGGACACGCCGTACTTCGTGGCGAAGGTGAGGAAGCTTCCTGAGGAATACCCCTCCAAGAAGGTGGCACTGGCCCTGATGCGCAACCTGAAACGGCAGGCCCAGCAGATCATCGAGATCAGTCCAAACATCCCGACAGAGGCACAAGTCGTCCTCCAAAACATTTCCGGCTTTACTTTCCTGGTCTATTTCATCGTTTCCAATCTGAACCTGGAGGTTGCGGAGAAGCAGAAGATCCTGGAAATGAACGAGCTGCTGGCCAAGGGACAGCAAGTGCTCGGCCTTATGGCAAAGGAGCTCGCCATCCTGGAGCTGAGCGAGGAAATCCATAGCAAGGTGCGCACGGACCTGGACAAGCAGCAACGCGAGTATTTCCTCCGGCAGCAGATCAAGGCCATACAGGACGAGCTGGGCGATGGAGGTTCCGAAAGCGATGCCGAATCCTTGCGCAAGCGTGCGGCTGAAAAGTCCTGGCCCCCGAAGGTGCAGGAGGCCTTCGAGAAGGAAATGTCCAAGTTGGCACGCTTAAACCCCATGCAGCCGGACCATGGAGTGGTCATGAACTATCTTGACTGGCTGCTGGACCTTCCCTGGAAAAAGTACTCGGAGGATGTCTTTGACTTTGACAGAACCCAGGAAATCCTTGAAAATGACCACTATGGGCTGGAAAAGGTCAAGGAGCGCATCCTGGAGTTTCTGGCAGTGCTCAAGCTGAAGTCTGACAAGAAGGCCCCGATCCTCTGCTTCCATGGCCCTCCGGGCGTCGGCAAGACTTCGCTCGGGAGGTCGATCGCCACATCGCTGGGGCGAGAGTTCGTGCGAATATCGCTGGGTGGGATGCGCGACGAGGCTGAGATCAGGGGACATCGGCGCACCTACATCGGAGCCATGCCCGGAAGGATCATCCAGGGGCTCAAGAAGGCGAAGACGGGCAACCCGGTGTTCATGCTGGATGAAATCGACAAGGTGGGGAATGATTTCCGTGGAGATCCTTCGTCGGCACTGCTGGAAGTCCTCGACCCGGAGCAAAACGACACCTTCCAGGACCATTTTCTGGAGGTGGAATACGACCTCTCCCATGTCATGTTCATCGCCACGGCAAATACCTTGGCGACGATCCACCCTGCACTCCGGGACCGGATGGAAGTCATCGAGATCAACGGATACTCCATGGAGGAGAAGATGGAAATCGCGAAGCGCCACCTGATCCCCCGCGCACGCAAGGAGCATGGGCTCAAGGCCTCGCAACTCAAGATCGCCGATGCCGCCTTGCAGCGCATCATCGAGGGTCATACCCGGGAGTCCGGGGTGCGAATGCTTTCCCAGAAGATCGCAGGCCTCTGCCGCGGAACTGCCAAGAAGGTGGTGGTGGATGGCGTGGAAAGTGTCTCCGTCAAGGCGGGGGACGTCGAAACCTACTTGGGAATCTCCCAAGTGGAGAACGATGTCTACCAAAAAATCACCACGCCAGGGGTTTCTATCGGCCTTGCATGGACGCCGACAGGGGGAGACATCCTCTTCATCGAAACCTCCCTGAGCCGGGGTACCGGGCAGCTCACCACGACCGGGCAACTCGGCGACGTCATGAAGGAATCCGCATTATTGGCACATAAATACCTCAAGGCCAACTGCAAGCGCCTGGATATCGACTATGAACTGTTCCAGCACTGGGACTTGCATCTGCACTTCCCCGCCGGGGCGATCCCCAAGGACGGGCCTTCCGCAGGCATCGCGATCCTGTCCGCAATGGCCAGCTCCTACACACAGCGCAAGGTGGTTCAAAAGCTCGCCATGACAGGGGAGATCACCCTGCGCGGAAAGGTGCTGCCTGTGGGTGGGATCAAGGAGAAGCTGCTTGCTGCCCGGCGGGCAGGCATCAAGACCCTCCTGTTCTGCAAGGCCAACCAAAAGGACGTGCAGGACATCAAGGCAGCCTATACGGATGGGCTGAGCATCATCTATGTGGAGCGGATGGAGGAGGTGCTGGAGCATGTCCTGGAAAAGACGCGTGTCCCGGATGCCATCGACCTCATGGATCCCGTGCGGGAGGCACGCAAGCGTAAGCAACACAAGGACGATGCAGAGTCCAGCCTGATGCTGAGACATTGACGGGGACGCCTGCATTCAGGGGCGACGGATGCCTGGGATCGAAATCAACCACTGAAGCTGAAGGATCGGACACCATCCTGCAGGGGATGGCATACGTTCCATCGACGTTTACCAGAAACTTGATGATCCAGCCAAGACGGCGTCTTGGCGTGAAGAAAATCCGCCACCTCTCCCGGCAAGACCCTTCCACCGGTTTGGATCCACGGGAAACGCGCACAGCAGGAGGGAACAGGGAATGCCCCCGGAGAATTTCCGGACAGTCCTGAGATTGACCTGATGGAATTGCATTTTTTATTTTGCAATGTGGCCAGATATCCTGGATTTCAGGGTTATTCTTTCGTAATTTTGAACCATGCGTAGGCGTAAAATTTAAAATCGATCAAATAATCTATAGAATATGTCGCTAATTGCTCAAAAGAACGAGGCCGTAGAGTTATCGATAGGGGGTGAAAATCATTCTTTCCCTGTCTTCGTCGGAACGGAAAACGAGAAGGGGATTGACATCGGATCACTTCGGGCCAAGACGGGTTATATCACCCTGGACTCCGGGTACAAGAACACCGGTGCATGCCAAAGCGGCATTACCTTCCTGGACGGTGAGCTGGGCATCCTGCGCTACCGGGGATACTCCATCGAGGAGCTTGCCGCCAAGGCTTCCTTCATCGAGGTTGCGCATCTGCTGGTGAATGGCGAACTGCCGACACGGGAGCAGCTTCACACCCGTGAGCTGGGACTGAAGACCCAAAATGGGATCCCCGATGGAATGGCGGCACTGCTCCATGCGCTGCCGAAATCCCTTCATCCGATGGGGATGCTGTCTGCTGCCACCGTCGCACTCTCTGGCTGGTATCCTCAGGAGGACGAAGAATTCACCCCTGAAAAGGTCGCCCTTACGATGGATCGCCTCATGGGCACCTTCGCCGGCATTGCCGCAGGGATTTACCGCAAGGGAAGAGGCGAGCAAATGGTGCAACCTGACAACCGCCTGGACTATGTCGGCAGCTTCCTTCAAATGATGTACGGCGAGCCCGGAAAAGCCTACACCCCTGATCCAGTGGTGAGCGAGGCGCTGAACACGCTGCTGATCCTCCACGCCGACCACGAGCAGAATTGCTCCACATCGACCGTGCGCATCGTCGGTTCGAGCCATGCCAGCCTCTATGCGAGCATCGCAGCCGGCATCGCGGCACTCTGGGGGCCCCTTCACGGTGGCGCCAATCAGGAGGTGATCGAAATGCTGGAGGCTATCAAGGCAGACGGTGGCGGCACTGCGAAATGGATTCACAAAGCCAAGGACAAGAACGATGACTTCCGCCTCATGGGCTTCGGCCACCGTGTCTATAAAAACTTCGATCCACGCGCCAGGATCATCAAGGTCGCGTGCGACAACATCCTCAATAAGCTGGGCATCAATGACCCTGTGTTGGAGATTGCCAAAGGTCTCGAGGAAGCGGCACTCAACGACGATTACTTCAAGGAACGCAAGCTGTACCCGAATGTGGACTTTTACAGCGGCATCATCTACCGTGCCCTCGGCATCCCGACCGAAATGTTCACCGTGATGTTTGCAATGGGGCGTCTCCCTGGATGGATGGCGCAGTGGAAGGAAATGCGCGATGGTGGCGAACCGATCGGCCGTCCACGTCAAATCTACACTGGCAAGACATCCCGTCCCTTCGTCTCCATTGAAAACCGCTAAGAAGAAGCACTGGCTATTTCAGGAAAACCCCGCATCACTGCGGGGTTTTTTTTGAGTCATGGTAGGATCGGCAAGCAAACAGGATGTATTTTGCAGGCATGTGTCGTATCACCTTGGCAGTATTGTTGACTTGTGGGATGTTTGCCGGCCTGTCTGCCCAGTTCATCGCACAGGCACCGCCTCCCCATGACGTCTGTGCGAGGGCCGTCCACCTCCAGGCAGGGGATCGTCTCAGTGGCCAGGGCAATGCGGAGGCCACCCCTGGCATGGCATTCGAAAAGCCCGCAGTCTTCGTCCACCTGCATCCAGACCATCGAGAATGACGTTTGGTACAAGTTCAAGGCGGAGAAAGATGCGGAATCGTACGAAATCCAGATCGTCAGTGAGTCCTGCAATAGTCCGGCTGGCTTGCAGGCACTTCTCATCCAGGCTGAAGATTGCAATGCCGCTACGTTCATTTACCGTGGCTGCTCGAACAAGATCAGTACCGATACCATCCAACTGTTTCTCGAAGCCCCGGATGCAGGCCAGAACTATTTCATCTGGATCGATGGCTATGATGGAACGATCTGCGAATTTTCGATCACCCTGAAAACCCGATCGAAACTCTCGACCGCAGATTTGCGCTTCCTCAGGTTCGATTATTCACTGAATGACCTGCCACAGCTACCCCTGGAAGACCTGGAAGCCAGCTTCTCCAACAATGTTGCCACGCTCACATGGTCGGCAGACCCCACCGATCCCACTGAATTGTACATTGTCGAGCTGCTTCCGGATGTTGATGGATTGCCGGAGCATTCGTACTATGGCAGGGTGGTAGGTTATGTGGATCCCCATCACTTTGTCGGTGCCGGATCCAGCCAGTACACGTTCACCGATGATGTCACCCCCTACGAGCAGGGTCGAGCCTATCGCTACAAGGTGATTTCACTCGGTGCTGACCTTCAGCGGACGGCGTCCCAGGAATTGACGGTGGAATCCAGACTGGTGGAGTCATTTTACGTGCATCCTGTGAGTCGTTCACCTGAAAACGGGAAGTTCGTGGCCCACTATGTCAATTCCAGGAAAGGGCAGAACTTCGATGTCTCCGTCGAGAACGAGAAAGGTGAGCGCGTCAAGCACCTTCGACTGCTGAGGGAACCTGTTCGGGATGGCGACATCACGATCGACATGAGCGCACTTCCGCATGGGAGCTATTGCTTCATCATGAGCAACGGCCATGACGCTTTCAAAAGGAGCTTTGTCTGGCAACCCTAGCCGGCGGAATGGAGATTTCCCACATCACGAAAAGCAAAAAATCCCCCCCTAGATTCTTTCCAGAACGCTTGACATCCTCGGAAACCGATCTCAGTACTCGTCCTCGTTGAAGAGGAAGTCATCCTTGGTGGGGTAATCAGGCCAGATTTCCTCTATGCTTTCATAGGTCAGGCCGTCGTCAGGAAGATCTTCGAGGTTTTCAGTGACTTCCAATGGTGCCCCGGAGCGCTGCGCAAAGTCGATCAATTCTTCCTTGGTGGCTGGCCATGGTGCGTCTTCAAGATAGGTTGCGAGTTCGAGGGTCCAATACATATTCCTACTGTACTAATGTTAATCAAAAGAGATCGCAAAGCAAATGAAAAAAATGAACGACAACGGAGAGAATTGCACGAGGAGGCCAAAAAAATTATTCACATGCCCTGGCAGGCACTTCACCTTCCGCTCACGGGGGTGGGATTGGCGGGGAGTGCCTATCACTTGGAGCGAGATTTCCAGACGACCTCCTCTGAACCATGCAAGTGGGTCATTTCCCGTGCGAAGACGAACAACCAGTCGGACAAGCGATTCAGATACTTCAAGGTCTCCATCGGCACTGGGGACAGCGCATGGAGATGCACCACCAGCCGCTCCGCCCTGCGGCATACGCACCGTGCAATATGGGCGGTGGAGTTGGCGACATGGCCTCCGGGAAGCACAAAATTCTTCAAGGGGGGCAGATGCTCCTCCATCTGGTCGATGCCCTGCTCCAGCAGCTCCACCTCCTCCTCCGCCACTTTCCCCAGCTCCATTCGGTTGGCTTCGGGATCAGCCGCCAGCAGGGACCCTATCGTGAACAGGTTGTCCTGGATGCGCTTGATGAATTCCGCGTATCCCTGGGCTCCGGATTGGTCTTTCAGGTGTCCCATCCATGAATTCAATTCATCGATGGAGCCATAGGCCTCGATGCGGATGTGATGCTTCGGGACCCGCGTCCCGCCCAGCAGGCCGGTGGTGCCATCGTCGCCGTGTTTGGTATAAACTTTCATGTTGATGCAGGTTGCCTGTATATTTCAGAAGGTCATTTCCGGGATATCGCCTTCCACGACGATCCTACCATCCGTCTTGGATACGATCTCCTCCACACTCACCCCGGGTGCACGCTCGCGCAGCAGGAAACCACGCCGGGGATCCACGTCAAACACGCCAAGGTCCGAGACCACCTTCTTGACGCATCCCACACCGGTGAGCGGCAAGGTGCATTCCTTGAGCAGCTTCGACTCTCCCGCTCGGTTCGTGTGCTGCATGGCCACGATGATGTTGTCCGCGCTGGACACCAGGTCCATCGCCCCCCCCATCCCCTTCACCATCTTGCCCGGAATCTTCCAGTTGGCGATATCTCCCCGGTCGTTCACCTCCATCGCACCCAGTACGGTCAGCTGCACATGCCCGCCCCTGATCATGGCAAAGCTCATGGCAGAGTCGAAAAGCGACGATCCGGGGAGCGTGGTGACCGTCTGCTTGCCGGCATTGATCAGGTCGGCGTCCACCTCGTCCTCGAAGGGGAAGGTCCCCATCCCCAGCAGTCCATTCTCCGACTGGAACACCACGGAAATGCCCTTGGGGACATAATTGGCAATGAGGGTCGGGATCCCGATCCCCAGGTTGACATAGTAGCCGTCGCGCAATTCCTTGGCGATCCGCTGCGCAATTTCTTCTTTTTTCAAGGCCATAGCATGCAGGAGTTACAATTGGGGAGGGAATGATGGATGTACAGCCGCCACCGGCCGCCTCATGGCCGAACCCTCACGGTGCGTTGTTCGATGCGCTTTTCATAGTTGCTGCCCTGGAAGATGCGCTGCACGAAGATGCCCGGGGTATGGATCTCATTGGGATCCAGGTCTCCGGCAGGCACGAGCGTTTCCACCTCTGCGATGGTGATCTTCCCGGCCGTCGCCATCATGGGGTTGAAGTTGCGGGCAGTGCCCTTGTAGATGAGGTTGCCCATGGTGTCGCCTTTCCAGGCTTTCACCAGTGCGAAGTCAGCCCGCAACCAATGCTCAAGCAGGTAGTATTTGCCCTCAAATTCGCGGATTTCCTTCCCGGCTGCAATTTCCGTCCCATAGCCTGCGGGCGTATAGAAGGCCGGTATGCCGGCGCCACCTGCCCGGACGCGCTCTGCGAGCGTGCCCTGTGGGATAAGGTCGACCTCCAGTTCCCCGGAGAGAAGCTGCCGCTCAAACTCGGCATTTTCACCGACATAGCTGCTGATCATCTTCTTCACCTGCCTCCTTTTCAGCATCAGACCGATCCCGAAATCGTCCACGCCAGCATTGTTGGAGATGCAGGTAAGGCCTTTGGTGCCTCGCTGGACGAGTGCGGCGATGCAGTTTTCAGGGATTCCGCAGAGCCCGAATCCGCCGAGCATCAGCGTCATTCCGTCTTGAATGTCCCGGATGGCTTCCTCGGCTCCAGATACGACCTTGTTCATCATTTCAGATTATTTCCCTTGCCAAATCTAAGGGGTTTTGGGGAGAAGTCCATGTTTGAAATATGGCCCTCCCGGATTCCGGGAGTCCCTGCCCACCCCAGGGACTCCCCCCGGCAGCCTTTTTTAACAGGCTGCCCTGGCCCCCTGCTTGCCATGCTTTCCCCGGTTTCCGGGGTGACAGCGCGTGCCGGAAGCCGGGAATTGCCCTCTCCCCCATTTCCATGGTTGCAGGATTGACAGCCCGGCTCTATTTTTGTGGCCGCTTGCAATTTATTGTAATACCTATGCACAATCAGTTTGGTTCGGAAAGCATCTCCAGTTCTCCCCTGGATGAGAGGATTCAAGAAAAGGCCGTGAAAATCGGCCAGCTCTTCACTGAGATTGAAAAGACGGTCGTCGGCCAGAAGAAAATGGTGAGCCGCCTGCTCATCGGATTGTTCAGCAATGGCCACATCCTGCTCGAAGGGGTCCCGGGGCTTGCCAAGACGCTCACGATTTCCTCCCTGGCACAAGTGCTTCACCTGGGCTTCAAGCGAGTCCAGTTCACCCCCGACCTGCTGCCGGCAGACCTGGTCGGGACATTGATCTACAACCAGAAGGAGTCCAGGTTCGAGGTCAAGAAAGGGCCCATCTTTGCGAACATCATTCTTGCGGACGAGATCAACCGGTCCCCTGCGAAGGTTCAAAGCGCACTGCTGGAGGCCATGCAGGAGAAGCAGGTCACCATCGGCGAAAGCACCTATCCGCTGGAGCCGCCCTTCCTGGTGCTGGCGACCCAGAACCCTGTCGAGCAGGAGGGCACCTATCCCCTGCCCGAGGCACAGGTGGACCGCTTCATGATGAAGGTCTATGTGGACTATCCCAGCAAGGCGGAGGAAAAGGAAATCATGCGGCGCATGGCCAAGACCTCTGCGCCGGAACCGCTCAGGGCGATCCTGTCCAAGGAGGAGATTTTTGAGATCCGCAAGCTGGTGGACAGCATCTCCCTGAATGCCCGGCTGGAGGATTACATCGTGGATATCGTCATGGCCAGCCGGAATCCTGAGCAGTATGGCTTGAAGGAAATGAAGCCTTATATAGACTTTGGGGCTTCGCCCCGTGCAAGTATTTCCTTGCACCTGGCCTCCAAATGCCATGCCTTCATGCAAGGAAGGAGCTATGTCATTCCGGAGGACATCAAGGCGATCGCCCCGGATGTGCTCAATCACCGCATCATCCTGAACTACGAGGCGGAGGCAGAGGAGGTCACCACCCAGATGGTCACCGAAAAAATCCTGCGCACGATCCCGACCCCGAGTTCTGTGTGAGTGCCGTGAGGCCACCCTCGCGAAGGGTGGATCTTGCCTCCCGCATGTCTTTCCACAGTTCCCTTGCGCTGTAAGGTCGGGGCCGTGCAGGAACGTCGTCAGAGGGATGGTCTTCGCGGGGTTGCGCCTTGCCCGTGCAAGGCGTCCTCTGAGCGTCTCCAGGCTGCAAACTGATCCTCCACAGGCGGCTCTGGTGCCGTGGGAAGAACGTACCTGGCTTGAGGATCCCATGGAGTGGTTCCTGCGAGGGAAGCTCCCTTCCACCAGTTCCGCATCAGAGGACTGGCTCGCTGTCAAAATATAATCCACTGACAATCTGTGATTTGCAATAAGATTGAAAATGAATGGCCAGCGGACTTGAAAAATATCCAATTGTCCTCCTAGATTTGCATTCTCATTTGCACCCGTAGCTCAACTGGATAGAGCATCTGACTACGGATCAGAAGGTTTGGGGTTCGACTCCCTACGGGTGTACACAAGGGGGGAGAAGGCATCGCATCCGATACTTTCTCCCCTTGCTTTTTGGACTGAAACCTTGATGCGAATTCGCTGGAATCAGCCCGGTGAAACGCGACTGCTGCGCCGAACATTCATTCCAAGCCAAACCTCCTCCGGCTTCGTCCAAGTTCATTCCAGAGCGAATCTCCATCGGCCGAATTCGATGCCTCCTCACTGGATGCATTTCCGAAAAGCCCTATGATTTCAGCGCATTCATACCCCACCAAGGACATCCAGAACAAGACCAACTACCGACCCCAAAAAACTGGACTTCAAAACCCCGAACGAAGTGTTTTCACAGCAGTGATGCACTTCATTGTTAAATTCGTATATTGATCCCGTGAATTCAGGCAGGCATTTCCCACAGGGCAGTGATGTCTTTGGGCAACAACAGCAGTACCGACGGTACCTGTACGGGGTGGATGCGGACCGTCTCCCGGAGATGCTCCCGTTCCCATGGAACTCTCCCGAACGACCGAAATGGACGGATGGCCACCCATCGCTGCAGCTGTATGTGGAGGTGGCATGGAGAGCCATCGAACAAGCGGGATACCGCAAGGGGAAGAATTGTATCAGCAATGAGTTTAGCATCAATCATTTAAATACTTAAGACATGTTAAAATCTTTCCACAAAGTTTACTTGGCGATCGCCATCCTATCTGGCGGCGCTACCGCAAGTGTTGCCCAAACGGTTAGGGTACCATCCAATTGCATTGTGGTGAGCACCAATACAGCCCTTGGAGGGGTATTGGGCGCTGGGGGAAAGGTCACCAACGACGGGGCCGTTACCCTGCCGGATGGCGTAGCACCGAATGGAGGAACCTTCACCTTCTCAGGGCCCGCAGGGGTCTCGATCAGCCCCACCATTTCATGGGTTCTGGGCGGGGATCTTTCCATCCCGAACGGAACCACCCATGATTCCCCCACCCAGACCGCCAGTGGCCTAAGCGCCAACATCATCTCCTACAACAAAGCCTTAAGGCCCTCGGAATCCGCAGCCCCTTCGAATCCGAGCTGGGCAAGAAGCAAAGGCAGGGTATCGGTCAATTACACCGTGCAGAGCGGTGCTTGTAGTTGGAGCAACACTTTGACATTTGATGTATATAAAACCTTTAGCTCCACCCCAAGGATTGTGGGGCCTGCTTGCCTGGAAGTGGGGGCACCCATGACCTTTTCCGTGGACCAAATCGTCAGCGACAATGCCGATGACAATATCGGGTTTGACAAGTACTATTGGAGTGGCCTCAGTAGTATAGCTACAGGTTCTTACTATTCAGCGGACAAGAGTTCGATTACCATTGTTCCCACAACTTCAGCAACCTTTACTTTGAGGTGTTGCATCGGCAAGGCCAATTCTTCATCTATTTCAGCATGGGACAACGCCACCAACAATGGCCCTGGTACAATCTCACTTCCATTCACTTACTCGACTTGTACGGAAAAGGTGGTGTCATCGCCACTTTCTGAACCGACCTACACGGGTTCAGTGGCTCCATCCACGGTGAAGCCAGCCTGCGTGCCTACCGGGACGGCAGGAAGTCCAGTCGTATTTACCATCTCTTACACCTCTCCTTATACCTGTACCTGGACGATGCCCAATACCGGCTGGACCATCCAATCCCAGGTCAAAACCATGCCCAATCAGTCGGTCACCATCAACACCAACGGGTTCAACATTCCCGGTGCTTTGATTTTGACGGTCAGCAACGGAATTTGTCCCAATTTAATGTTCCAGTACCAAATCAACCGGTCCTTTACTGCTCCTGCCGTTGCCATTGCCCCCGTTGTCCCGAACAACAATTGCCTGGAGATCGGCAGTACCAACCACCTGTTCAGCATCAGTGCATCCGCTGCGGCCAACCCGACCACCTGGACGGTAACGCCTGCGAAATCGGGAGTGACCCTGGTGCCGGGAACCCCCAATTCCACCGTTGCGGTCAACGTGGGGGCGAATGCCACTGTTGGAACCTATACCCTCACGGCCAAATCCACCTCCTGCGGTGGAAATGTCACCTATTCGTTCAGGGTAAAGCCAAAGACACCCACCCTTTCCGGCAACAACTGCATCACCCAGGGATCCCTGTCCCCGCAGACCTATACCTGCGTGGCTTCGCCTGGGGCTACCTATACATGGGCCTTCCCGGCGGGCTGGACGGCACCGAGCTTCACCACCTCCACCCCTTCGATCACCGTCACCCCCGGCAGTGCCGCTGCCGTGCTGAACGGAACAGTCACGGTCACGGCGAATGGCACTGCGGACTGCAACAGCAGCGCGACCTTCCCCCTCACCTATGCCTCTGCCGCCCCGACAGGGGTGACGACGGGTTGCTTCAGTTTCGGCATCGATGGCGGAGCCTCGGTCACATTTGCCAATCCGCTTCCGGGAAACTATACGGCGACCATGGTTCCCACCGGGGGAGGCACCAATGTGATTACCGGCCCTGTTACCCTTGCCGGGAATACGCTGAGCTTCAACACTTCTGCCCTGGCACCGGGAACTTACAACCTGACCCTCACCCACAGCAGCGGCTGCGGTGCCCCGGCCTCCAGTACCACCACGCTGACGGTGGCTGGGAATGGCACCTCCCTTACTCCAAATTTTGGCACTCCAGATAACTATTATGCATTCCCTCCAGGGGGCATGATGAATCCGCAATACGTATGGAGCATTTGTGGCACCGGTAACAACTGCGACACTGTGGGAGGAAACTCTGCCTTGCTGACCTTGTCCGGCGCAACCCCGCCTCCTCCGGGGAACCAAGTCTGTGTGACGGTATATCCCCTGGGCTCCACCTGCAAAACGCGCCTGTGCACGGCCCAGGGAACCCACTCCAAGAGGGCCAACCCCGGAATCAATGGGGAAACGATGGTGATGGAAGGGGTTGCGATCTATCCCAATCCCAATTCGGGCGACTTCAGGATCAGGATCGCCGATTTCGAAAAGGGAGCCACGGCCACGCTCTACGACCTGAACGGGAAGAGAATCAAGGATATCACCCTGTCCAGGGGGGTGAACAAGATGGAGACCAGGGGATTGGCCAAGGGGACCTACCTGGTGGTGGTAAAAGTGGATGGGAGAATCGATGTCACACAGGTCATGATGGAATGACCTTCGGGTCTCTGGGGAATGAAGCTTTGGAACAATGTTCCTCATCTTCATTCCCATATTTTTCTATTCAGCGTTTTCTTTTTCAAGAAAAATCAATATACTAGCGACACGAATTAGAGACAGAAGATGAAGGATGTGGAAATGAAAACGGTTTGCTTTCATGTCAGCGAAAGCG
>JBJOPY010000033.1:0-5834 GCA_046050405.1 Bacteroidota bacterium
GAAAATGGATCGTGCGAGCATGTACGCCTCGCTCGAGGTGCGGTCGCCCTTCCTGGATTACCGCGTGGTGGACTACATATCCGGCATGCCTGGGAAATTGAAGCTCATGGGATGGAACACCAAGTACGTTCTCAGACAGGTGGCCCGAGGCAAGATCCCGGGAATGATCATCGACCGGCCCAAGAAAGGCTTCGGAATCCCGCTCTCACACTGGTTGAAGCATGAGCTGAGGGGGCTTTGTGAGAACCTGCTCTCGAAGCCATCACTGGACGCTCATGGGCTATTCGACCATCGCTACGTGGCTCAGCTGATGCAGCAGCACTTTTCAGGAAAGGCCAACCACCGAAAACAACTATGGGTGCTGATGGTGTTTCAAATGTGGTGGAGAAGAAGGTGATTTTGTGTCACCAGCGAAACCCAAGCCTCGAAACCCTGCGCCCCCCACATGCCTGCTCTGTCAAATGCAGGAATCCTGCTCCTCCTTCCCGCATCTAGGCTGAAATTGCGTTGGCTCATCGCTCCTCCACTTGACAGGCAGGCTTGTTCCCTGCCAATTCTACAAACATGTGCGGGCCATGCAACCGGGTGCATTCGCATTGGAATCCAATGGTTCATCCCAAACTTGACGCCCCCATTGATTTTTACCCTCTTGTTTTGAAACCTTTTCATTATATTTGTACTGCCTCTTGTCGGTAGGATCAGACAATGAGAACATAAAACACACCGACGGCTTGTCTATGATCTGAAACTTTACAAAGAACTGCACATTTTGATTCGTGAGTTCCTTCGACTTTTTTGAAGTAAAGTTCAGGTAGGATTTTGTCCAAAATAAAGACCATACTACTTTCTTTGTCCGCGCTTCTGACGATCATTTTTGCGACTCAGGCAGGAATGAAGGGTTCAGTCTCGCGCCGGAGAGTCGACTTCAGTTGCCCACCTGAGGAATGGGTAAAGGATCTGCTTTCTGAAGTGATGCCGCTGGACACCCCGCCACCACAGAACTCGCCCGGTCCCGGCGATCCCACTACGCGACCTCCCGCAAATCCCTACTCGCTGGGGAACCCGGGGAACATCGAAACTGTCTTCATGCTGGATGAAAACGGTACGGGATACTATGTGTATGAGCGAATGGGGGACATCAACATCCATCCACCCTCACACATCTCCATGCGCCAATATCTCGAATGGCGCAAGAACAATACGATCCGAGACCACTGGCGAGAGCGAAGCTCCGGCAATAACATCATCGGTGCCAACAACCCCCTTGATTTCAAGTTCGCAACCAACTCGGAAGCCATTAAGGATATTTTTGGGGGCGGAAGCGTGGATATCAAGCCCAGTGGAACCGCCTTGCTGGACATCGGAGGAGAATTCAACCGTAGTCAAAATCCCTCGCTTCCCATCCGCCAGCAGCGAACAGGCAACCTGAAGTTCGACCAGCAGATTCAGTTGAATGTGGTGGGCAAGATCGGTGAGAAACTCCGCCTGAATGCGAACTGGGATACCCAGTCCACTTTCGACTTCGAAAACCAGATCAAGCTCGGCTATGTAGGCTCTCCCAATGAGATTCTGCAAAAGGTGGAAGCTGGAAATGTGAGTCTGCCCCTGAATGGTTCCTTGATCAGTGGTGGGCAGAACCTGTTCGGAATCAAGACAGCGCTAAAATTCGGGCCATTGCTGGTCACCACCATTGCCTCCCAACAGAAGGGAAAAACGCAGTCCGTCACAGCCACAGGTGGTGCCCAGGTCACCGAGTTCAGGAAAAAGGGTGATGACTATGACTACAACCGCCATTTTTTCATTGGTCACTACTTCAGGTCGCGTTATGAATATGCGCTGAAGACCCGCCCGCAATACAATAACACACGAATCACCATCACCCGCATGGAGGTGTGGATCACGAACAACAACAGCTCCAGCACGGTGGACAACCGCAACGCCGTTGGGTTCGTGGATCTCGGGGAAACAGAGCTTGCCCCAGAATCCAACCTGCCAAACCACAAAGGACGCGTCTGGAATCCTGCCTGGAATCAAATCCCCTCCTTTCCGGACAACCGTGCCAACGACCTCTACGCGCAGATCAACAGCAATCCGGTTTATTTCGAGAAGGCAACCGTGGATACGGCCCTGGCGTCCAATCTGGGCCTGCAAAACGGGATCGACTTCATCAAGGTCGAGAACATGCGGAAGTTGAATCCCAATGAATTCACCTTCAACCAGCAGCTCGGGTATGTCACCCTGAACAGTGCCCTTCAGCAAAACCAGGTGCTATTCGTCGCCTATGAATTCCGGCTGGGTGGCAAGGTCTATCAGGTGGGCGATTTCACACAAGACCCAGGCAAGCAGGCCAATGACCTGAACAGCAATGTCTTGTTCCTCAAAATGCTGAAATCAGACAAGATCCAGCCCCGCAGTAACAACCAGTCTTTCCCGCCATGGGACCTGATGATGAAGAATATCTACAGCATCGGAGGATATGGCCTTTCCAAGGACAATTTCCGACTGGAAGTGATTTACGATTCGCGTAGCCAAGCAGGCGAGCTCGGTTACCTGCCGACCGGAGCCGTGAAGAATATCCCGTTGATCCAGGTATTCGGATTAGACACGCTGCAAAACAACAACCAAGCGGGCCCTGACAACTTTTTTGACTACATGGAAGGCGTCACGATCGTTCCAGACAAGGGGATGATCATCTTCCCTGTCCTGGAACCCTTCGGAAGCCATCTCCGGGGCAAGCTACGCAATGTCACGGAGGAGGTGGACAAGTACGTCTTTGACACACTGTACAGGGGTACACCGCAGGACGCGGTCAACTATGCCACGGACAAGAATCGATACTACCTCAAAGGCTCCTACCAAGGAAGCCGAGGGTCTGAGATCTCCCTCAACTCGATCAACGTCGCCCCCGGATCAGTGAAAGTGACTGCCAATGGCATCACACTGCAAGAAGGCACAGACTATCAGGTGGATTACACGATCGGCAAAGTCACCATCCTCAACCAGGGCGTGTTGACATCCGGCCAGGAACTCAAATGCACGTTTGAAACAAACTCCCTTTTCGGGATCGATACGAAAACGATGGTGGGTTCACGGTTGGACCTTACGCTGAGCAAGGATTTCCAATTGGGGGGGACGATTCTCCACCTGAACGAAAAGCCACTGATCAACAAAATCGTGATCGGAGACGAACCAGTCTCAAATACGATCTGGGGGGTGGATGGGCTTTTCAGGAGAGACAGCAAGTACCTAACGAAGCTGATTGACAAACTGCCACTCCTGTCCACGAGTGAAGTCTCGAGCGTGCAGGCACAGGGAGAGTTTGCACAGCTGATCCCGGGTCACCCAAGGGCGATCGAGATAGACGGGGAGAAAGGGATCGCCTACCTGGACGACTTCGAGAGTGCGAAAACGACCTTTGATTTGATGGGCAACAGGGCTTGGTCGTTGGCTTCCTTCCCTGGAAACAACGGCTACAATGACATGGTGACCCCGGGAGCAGGTTGGAATGGTGCCTTGAGCGCAGGTTTTAACAGGGCAAAACTTGCATGGTATTCCATCGATCCCAGCTTCTACTACGGCACCACCAACGAGAAGTTCCCTGAGGTCGACCTGAGCAACCATTATACGCGCCAGATCACCCCGAATGAGGTCTTCCCTAACCAGACGCGGATCACGGGTGACAACTTGCTGCGCACCTTCGACTTGCACTACCTCCCCACTCGGCGAGGCATGTACAATTACCAAGCCGATCCCACACGGATCAATCCGGATGGGACCTTCCGCAATCCGGAGGAAATGTGGGCAGGCGTGCAACGCCGCACGAGCGGAAATACGGACTTCGAGGCAGCCAATTTTGAGTTCATGGAGTTCTGGCTGATGGATCCCTTCATCTACGAGCAAAACAATGGCGGTCAGTTCTTCCTGGACTTGGGTGCGGTCAGTGAAGATGTCCTCAAGGACAACGTTCGTAACTTTGAAAACGGGCTGCCTGGAAATCCTGCGGATACGAATACGGTAGGAACCTCTGCCTGGGGCAGGTATCCGCTGACAACACCACCGAACACCGCTTTCAGCAATGAACCCGCCGAGCGTCCACATCAGGATGTGGGATTGGACGGACTTGCAGACGACAGTGAACGGTCGTTCTTCCAGGACTACCTCGATACGCTGAACGCACTCTTCCCCGGCAATCCGCAGGTGATGAACGATGCCAATGCGGATCCGAGCGGCGACAATTATCACTATTTCCGAGGGCCCGAATTGGATGGCCTGAACATCCTCTCCCGCTACCTCCCCTTCAATGGCCACGATGGCAATACACCCATCAACTCCACCCAGAATGGATACAGCACACAAGGTTCCACGACCCCTGACACCGAGGACCTGAACCTGAACTCCACCCTGAACACCAGCGAACGCTACTGGGAGTACAAGCTCAATCTATCCCCGTCCGACATGCAGGTGGGGCGAAACTTCATCGTGGACAAAATTCCGGCGGAAGTCACGCTACTGAATGATTCAGTCGCCAAAGTGAACTGGTACCAGTTCAGGATACCCCTGCGAGCTGGAAAATCTATCGGAGACATCCAGGACTTCAAGGCCATTGAGTTCATTCGAATGTACCTGAACGGTTGGGAAAAGGAAGTGGTGCTACGTTTTGCGAAGTTCCAGCTCGTGTCCACCACATGGCGGACAGGACGGGATTACATGGGGCCAGAAACCGACACCCTCTTGACAGATCCCCAGCCGGGGACATTCTTTGATATCGGGACGCTGAACATCGAGGAAAACCGCAATCGGAAACCGTTTCCATACGTGGTGCCCCCCGGCATCCGCCGACAGCAGCAGATTGCAAACACCCAGCCAGGCCTCCTCCAAAATGAGCAATCGCTCGTCATGCGGACCTGTGGGCTCGCCGATGGGGACGGACGGGGAGCCTTCAAGTTGGTGAACTTTGACATGCGGTCCTACCAGAGCCTGAAAATGTGGGTACACGCAGAGAACATTCCAGGTTCCGCACAGCAATTCCAAGATGGTGAGTTGAGAGCGTTCATCCGGCTAGGTTCGGATATACAGAACAATTACTACGAGTATGAGATCCCTCTCAAGCCGTCGGTCGAGGGCGCAATTGATTCGACCGGAGTATGGAACAATCAGTTTAATGTGATCCTGGCGGATTTGGCCGTGGCGAAACAAAAGCGGAACGAGGCGGGTTTCCCTGTGATCAATCGGTACAGACATGACCTGCTCGACCCTGACCGGGCCGGACATCGCATCTACGTGGTGGGAACTCCCAAGACCTCAGATGTGAAGGCGATGATGATCGGAATACGGAACGAGGCCGATGGACGTGGATCCATCTGCGCAGAGGTATGGGCCAATGAGCTTCGGCTGGTCAATTTCGATGAGACGACGGGGTGGGCTGCAAATGCCCGTGCGACCATCAAGCTTGCCGATTTTGCGAACATCTCCATCTCAGGCAGTTACAAGACACCGGGATTCGGCGCGCTCGAGCAGAAGATCAACAACCGAAGCCGAGAAACCACCAGAAACATCGATGTGGCCGGAACCTTCAATATGGGCAAGTTCTTCCCCAAGAACTGGGGGATTCAGTTGCCGCTATACCTAAGTTACGGAGAACAGATGGTGGATCCCAAGTTCAATCCACTCGAGTCGGATGTCAAGATGGTGAACTATCTCGAGTCGCTCGGCAATACCGTCAGCCAGCAAGAAAAAGACTCCATCCAGACTTCCCTGCAAGATGTGCGCGTCAACAGGAGCATCTCGATGAACAATATCCGAAAGGTGCGTGTGCAACAACCTGGCAATACGAA
>JBJOPY010000034.1:0-4006 GCA_046050405.1 Bacteroidota bacterium
GCACCTGCTCGCCGACATGGCGAAGCTCAAGGCCTTCACCGGCTGGGAGCCACAGGTGGGGATCGACGAAGGGATAGCCACCCTGATAGACTTGCAAAAACCCCGCTAGTGGGATCCATTCGCGGATGGCGCCTGTGATCCTCATCCTGGAGGGCTTTCCAGCATGGTGGATCTCGGATGCCTGAAAACCGGATGTACCGGGGGCTGAATGAACAGGAAAAGCGACGCCTCCCCTATCTCTCTATCCCTTCAAGGATCATCTGATGGATGTCGGCAATGGTCCGCATGGCACCGGAGGCATCATGGCAGACGATCCTGCTGATGCTGCCGTCCATCTCGGCCAGTGTTTCATATTCCTGCTTGACGGCTCTCTGCAAGCCGAAATCCTTCTCATGGATGTCGTGGGCACCGGCCAGGTATCCGGGTGGCTGGCCTTTCATCCGGGCGGTTAGTGCGCGCTCCGTGAAGGCAAATGGCACATCCAGGTACAGCGACAGGTCAGGCTTCGGGATGCGGTTGTAGCCGTATTCAAAGTTCAGGATCCAGTTGCGGAGCTTCTCCTTTTCCCCGGGGTCGGGCAGCTTGGCACATTGGAAGGCGATGTTGCTATGCACATAGCGATCGCAGAGCACGGAACAGCCTTCGTCCATCCAGGCATGGATCGTCGCTGCAAAATCCCTGCGGTCCTCTGCAAACAAAAGCGCCACCAATTGGGGGTGCACCTGCGAGACATCGCCAAACTCGCCCCTGAGAAACTGCGTGATCAATTGGCCGAAGACTCCCTCATTGTGGCGCGGGAAATGAACAAACCGCGTTTCGATGCCTTTCCTCCGGTAGTGGGCGACCAGCAGGTCGATCTGCGTCGATTTCCCGGAGCCATCCAGACCCTCGATCACGATAAATTGATTGCTCCTTCCCATATGGTCCTGCATCAGGGGGCGAATATCGGGAATTTTTGGAGCCATCCGGTGCGAATTCAAGGCTGAATCCCGGCACCCTCCGCTTTCAACTGCAGCGAACGAAACGCTACCGTCCCAGGAAGCCGATAGACGGCCTTCATTCCCTCCCTGATCCAGAAGAAAGCCCCACAGGCCGTGTCCGCTCCATTCCCTGGCGGCAACAGCTGCAAGGTCTGCCGTTCAAGTCCCTGGATGCCCACCTCGACGGGCAATGGATTCAGATTCCTCAACATGAGCAGCCTGGCTTCTGGCGACTGCGCCTCCACTCTCGCCATGATGCGGCCCCCGAGGAGGCTGTCATGCAGGCAAGCCCGAATCCGGGCCGCATTCGCCCTCAGTTCTTCCCGGTCCAGCCGGTAGTCCCGGGTCTCCCTCCGCAGGAGATCTTCACGCATCCCAAAGTCCGGCTGGAGGCTGGCGAAAAGGCTGTCCAGGAAAGCAGGATCCGTGTAGCGCAGCAAGTGCCCATAGTACGACCGGACGAAGCCATCGTCGCGAAAGAAGATGTCGCTGACCAGGTCGTGGTAGCTTCCTGTAAAATGGTAGCCGTCTGCCCGGTAGCCCCAGAAGGGGCTGTCAATGTAGCGGTCATTCTCTGTCCCGGAAAATGCATCGAAGGAGATCGGCTCCAGTTTGCTGGTGACGGGATTATAGTAGTAACGCCGGTTGTGCCAGATCAGGCTGTGATATGCCTGGAACAAGTCCGTCAGGGCATACTGCCTCGCAAACAAGTCCAGGTGGAACAGTTCCGAGGGCGGAGCAGATCCCTTCCTGTACTGGGCCATCAGCTGGGCTGCGATGCGGAACTCCCTGCGCAGGGTGGAATCCCGCAGGGTCCGCTGGGGCTTGAACGGCAGGATGGATGCAGCCTCTTGCAGGGGGATGCTGAGATAGGGGAAACTGCTGTCGCGCAGAGCCTCCGCACGCGCATCCCACATTCCGGCTTCGTCCCATTTCAGGATCGGCCCCTCCCGGTGGCGCTGCCCCTCGAGGAGTTCCTTCGAGAAATGCTCCTCCACTGCATACACTCCCAGGTCCTTGCCGTTGAGGCGAAGGAAAACGAAATCATAGCGCGGGCTGAGCACGCCTTCGCCGCCCAAGGCCCGATGAAAGAGCCATTCGCTGAGATATCCCCGGCGCCCCGGGGACTGGAGTGAGAATTCCCGCACCCTCCTCCATGCCCCGCCATCGCGGACACGCACTCGAAACGACCATCTTTCTCCCTGCAGATGATCCGTCCAGTCACCTTTCAGCCGCACCTTCACCCGCCAGGCCTGCCCATCCTCCTTCAAGGCTGCCTTCACCCAGCTGCTGTCATCCTCCAGCAAAATGCCGACCTTCAAGGCTTCAGCCCTGCGCTGCTCCAGCCTGGCCATGCTGTTCGGGCCGATTTCCAGGGCGATCGTCTGCAAGGCGGGAAATGAGTGGGGAGGAGAATCAGGCACCGTCCAGGGACTCCGCTTCATCTGCACAGCCACCATCGCAGCCACCACCAGCAAGGGAACCAGCCACAGCAACCATTTCTTTCTATAACGCCTAGACATTGCCCGCCTGCAACATGCCAGACACGTACTTGGAGTTCCGGCTCAGGCGAAATGGCAGGCCCTGCCCCACTGGCGGGAACTCCTCGTCGTATTCGGCGTCGTACTTGACCTCGACCACCAGTGCAGGGTCGACGGAAGGAATCCGATGGGTTTCCTGGCATGCAGTGAAACCATAGCTGTGCATGGCGCGGTCGATGGTGAGCCGGAACTTGCCATTGTGGGAGATGTGGTAGCTGCGATGGTAAGTGTTGAGAAGGGTGGGGACGAGACGGAGCGACATCAGGCCAGGTGCGCGCCGCTGAACGGCATCGTCCTGCCAGAGTCCCTGGATGGCCTCGCGGAGGAGGGTGTCCAGCCTTGCCCCGGCCCGCAGGAGGAAGCGGGGAGCCGGGGCTACAAATTTCTCCCCGAGCAGGGCATGTTTGCACTTCAATTCCACGAAGGCATGGTCCGCCCTCAGATGGTCGCCTCCATACCACCGGAGCCTGATTTTGTGGCGGTCAGGGACGCCATAGAGGTTTTCCCGGAAGAAATGGAGGTCTTCCGTGTCAAAATAGACATTGTTCACCTGGCGGTCGGGATGAATCCGCCGGAATGACATCGGGTGATTCCGCACGATCTGCTGGATCTCGCCGAGGGTCAGCCCCTCCTCCCGGTATTTCCGCTCGTAGCGCATCAGCGTTCACCCAGGATCAGCCTGCCGTCCAGGGTAAGCCTGGATCCTTTTTGCAAGACATACAGCTGCTGGTTCCCTTCGGCCTTGTACCGCTCCACGATGATGGTTCCCGGGCCATACTCGGGTTTCTTCTGGAAGGCGGCGAATCCCTGCTGATTGTGGAAAAGCTCGATGTACTTGACATTCACTGTCGTCAGGTCCTTGGCGGCCATCCCGATGACGCAATCGCGCACGGTGGCGCTGACGACCGTGGCCGTGCACTCCTCCCCGAGGCTGATGCCCTTGTCCCCTGCATTCTCCACGGTCGCGCCTTGGATGGTGACCCGGCTTCCGGAGAAGTCCATTCCATCGTTGCCCGTATGGGAAAAGGATGCATTGGTCAGGGTGCCTGTGCAGAAGTCCGCGTCGAATCCATCGCCATAGGTATGACCCACATAAGAGTCAACAAAGGTGAAGACGCATCGGATCGTATTCAGGGCATCCTCACAGTGGCTGTTCACGAAACGCGCATGGTCGAAGAGGCATTCGCTTTCATAGAGCGTCACTGCACCGGTCAGGTTCCAGCCTTGGTATTGCAGCGTATTCAGGTTGTCAAATGCCACATAGTGGAACTCTGATTTTCCCCCTGCCTGCAATAGAGTGAATCCATTGGCGGAATGGTCGCTGCTGGTGACCAGGATCGGATGGTCCTGCTCGCCGAACATGAGAACCTGCGACTTGGAAATGAACTTCGCCTTGTTTATGAGGTCCAGTCAGGGGCAAGGAGAGAATTCTGAGCCTTCATCGATGAAATGTAAGCCTCGAATGCGGGGTGACAAGGGAGCCAC